>RFMX01000422.1 GCA_009927495.1 Betaproteobacteria bacterium | reverse complement strand
ATTTACCCTGACTTAGACGCTGTGGTTCATGGCAATCGCCGCTACCCCTGGGCGCAGGTGCGAGAGCGCAGCGCCCGTCTTGCCAGCGCACTGCTGGGGGTAGGTGTGCAACGCGGACATACCGTCAGCGTCATGCTCTCCAACACCCCGAGATGCTGGAAGTTCATTACGCCGTACCAGCGGTGAATGCGGTATTGCATGCACTTAATACGCGGTTGGATGCCGCGCTGATTGCTTGGCAGATGAACCACTGCGAGGCCAGCGTTCTCATCACTGACCGCGAGTTCTCTGCCACCATGAAGCAAGTGCTTGACATTCTTCATAGCCAATACCAGCGCCAGGTGTTGGTGATCGATGTGGACGACAGCGAATACACCGGCACAGGTGATCGTCTAGGTGAATGGGAATACGAAAATTGGTTGGCCAGCCACCCCCCTGTGGCCTACCTGAATGGCCCGCAAGACGAGTGGGATGCCATTGCTGTCAGCTACACCTCAGGTACCACTGGCGACCCCAAGGGCGTGGTCACCCACCACCGTGGCGCTTACCTGAACGCCGTTAGCAACGCGGTGACTTGGCACATGCCCAACTTTGCCCGCTACCTGTGGACTTTGCCGATGTTTCACTGCAACGGCTGGTGCTTCCCTTGGACCATCGCCATGCTCGGGGGCGTTCATGTGTGTTTGCGCAAAATTGACGCAGCTTTGATTTTGCAAGCCATGGCAGACCACCGCGTAAACCATTACTGCGCCGCCCCCGTGGTACATAACCTGTTGATACAAGCCCCCGCCCACTTGCAAGCTGCGGTCAGCCACCACGTCAAAGGCATGGTGGCCGGTGCCAGCCCACCTGCATCCATGTTGGAGGGCATGGCCAAACTGGGCTTTGATATCACACACGTTTATGGCTTGACCGAGGTCTATGGCCCAGCTTCGGTGTGCGTCAAGCGAGACGAATGGGCCAGCAAAAGTTTAGACGAGCAAGCTTTGCTGAATGGTCGACAAGGTGTTCGCTATGCCTTGCAAGAGGGCATGGCCTTGAAAGATCCGCACAGTTTGGTTGATACACCTGCCGATGGTCAAACCATGGGTGAAATCATGTTTCGGGGCAATATTGTCATGAAGGGGTATTTGAAAAACCCCGGCGCCACGGCGCAAGCCTTTGAAGGCGGGTGGTTTCATTCGGGCGACTTGGGTGTGATTGACGCCCACGGCTACATGAAGATCAAGGACCGCAACAAAGACATCATCATCTCAGGCGGCGAAAACATCAGCAGCATTGAAGTCGAAGATGCCCTCTACCGCCACCCCGCGGTGCTGGCCTGCGCGGTGGTGGCCAAGCATGACGACAAATGGGGCGAGACACCGCTGGCCTTTGTTGAGCTTCACGCTGGACAGCTCGTCGATGCTGAAAGCTTAAAAGCGCATTGCCAATCCTTGCTGGCGGGCTACAAAGTTCCACGAACCTTTGTCTTCGAAGCCATTCCCAAAACATCCACCGGCAAAATACAAAAATTTCAACTCAGAGAAAAAGCCAAAACGCTTTGACCTCACCAGCGGAGACCACCATGCTTGAACACTTCCCTCTTTCTGCTTCCGAATTTGACGGCCCCGTATTAGTGACTGGCGCTGGCGGCTGCATAGGCAGTTGGGTATTGACCTTGCTCACACACGCCGGTGTGCCCGTGTCTGCTTTCGATTTAAAAGCCGATACACGTCGCCCTGCCTTGTTGATGTCCGAAGCGGACTTGAACAAAGTGCATTGGTATGAAGGCGATATCGCCGACACCGCTGCAGTGAAAGCTGCGGTGCAGCACAGCAAAGCCTGCGCCATCATCCATTTGGCGGTGACTACGGCCCAATGCCCTTGGCCCAAGGCATAGAAGCGACCTATCAGGCTTTTGCCCAACTGCTGAAAGACCAGCGCATCTGAAAAATGGCTGGAAAATCCATCAAACCAATGAAACTTCACACCGATCTCAAGCTTAGAGTTAGCGCAAATACCAACGACATGCCTTGGGTACCCTCGCCTGTGAACGGCATTGATCGAAAAATGCTCGAACGAGATGGCGATGAGATTGCCCGCGCCACCAGCTTGGTGCGTTATGCGCCCCATTCCAGTTTCACCCCTCACCAGCATGAACTGGGAGAAGAGTTTCTGGTCCTCGATGGTGTGTTTCAAGATGAGCTGGGCCGCTACCCTGCTGGCACCTACGTCAAGAATCCACCTGGCTCTAGCCATACGCCATTCACCGAAACGGGTTGCACCCTGTTTGTCAAACTCAGATACCAAGATCCCTCAGACCATGAGCGTGTGGTCATCAACTCCCAATCGGCTGACTGGTACCAAGGATTGGTTCCAGGGCTTACTGTGATGCCTCTGGCAAATGTTGGCACCACCCATACAGCCTTGGTCCGTTGGGCGCCAGGCACGTACTTCAACCCACACAGACATTTGGGGGGCGAAGAAATATTTGTTGTAGATGGCGTTTTTGAAGACGAGCATGGTCGCTATCCGAAAGGGTTTTGGTTGCGCAGTCCTCACATGAGCGCTCACAAGCCATTCAGCGTCGAAGGTTGCACCATCTTGGTTAAGACAGGCCATTTGTGAAAGTCTGTAGCGCTAAGACCCCTTCACATCAGAATCATCCCCGCTCTGACTCATCAATGTATCGATGGTTTCCAATCGCTTTAAGGGATCTAGTTCGCACAAAAGCTGAACCTTCAACTCTGCGCTGATGCCTAAGGCTTCTGCATATCGATTGGCCACCCAGCCACACTGGTCTAAGAGATAGGGTTGCAAAATAGGCAGTCTATTGAGTTGCCCCTGTTTTTGAGCGCTCGCAATGATTTTGCCCAAACGACCCGCATGGTGATCTAGGTATGCAGGTATTTCAACTTCTGGGTCTTGTGCAAGGAGGGAAATATCGCCCTGCCACACACCAAATGGCCCTGGCTGAGTGTCATTCAATTTAAAACGAAGCCCTCCTTGGCAAATGACTCTGAATAAGTTGGGCTGTACCTGTTCAAAGTCACGAATGTGTGCGCAGCAACCGTAGGCATGTAGCATAGGTGTCTCTCCAGGAACTTGAACCTCACTGCCTTTTTTCAGCCACGCCACGCCAAACGGCAGTTGCTGTTGATGACAACGTTTGATCAAGTCAAGGTACCTAACCTCAAAAATTTGAAGCGACAGCATGCCATCCGGAAACAGACCGTGAGAGAGAGGGAAAAGAGGAATTTGGTGCATCATGAAATCTGTCTTGTGCAGTTGTTGCACTTATAGTCTAGCTAATGCATGGTTTGATAACTTCAAGGCAACGAATTCCCTCAGTCCGCAAACGAGACCCAGATGAACATAGATGATCCAGATTCGTTGGAACTTGCCCGATCACAATGGCGGTGGCGGGGAAAGCATAGACCACCATTTGCAGATGTTCCTAAGCAAGGACAAGTTTCCGTATGGGATTTCCCACGCCCACCAGAACTCATTCGCGATGTGCGCGAGATTGTGGTGTTCTGGGGAAAGACCTTGGTGGCTCAAACCTATGGTGCCTGGGCGGTAAGAGAGACCTCGCACCCGCCTACCTTTTATCTGCCTATGTCAGACGTCAACGAAGCACTTTTGCGACCTGCAGGGCGCGGTTCATTTTGCGAATGGAAAGGCCCAGCGCTTTATTGGGATCTGTTGGATGGTGAGCATCGCTTGCCACGGGTCGCTTGGAGCTATCCACAGCCTTTGGCGGGAGCAGAACCACTGGCGAATTGCATTGCTTTTTATGCTCACCATCTCGATTGCACAGTGGACGGTCAGCGCGTTGTTGCGCAAGCGGGTGGGTTCTATGGGGGATGGATCACACCTGATCTGTCTGGACCTTTCAAGGGAGAGTCCAACAGCAGCGATTGGTAAAGGTATTCAACTATGATTGATGACATCAGTAATACGCACTCTCCTCTATGTCATCCAGTAAGTTAATGAAAGACAAGGCTCTTTCTGAAGGCGACATCTCCTATGTCATTCAAATGGCCTGGGAGGACCGAACCTCATTTGAGACCATTCAAGAGAGAACGGGGCTGACAGAAGCGCAAGTGATCAGTCTCATGAGAGCAGCACTTAAGCCAAAGTCATTCACACTTTGGAGAAAAAGAGTCAAAGGTCGCGCTACCAAGCATCGTTCGCTGAGAAGTCCGGAGATGAAATTCCATGATCGGCAAATTGCAGATCACCGAAGAGCCAATGGCTAATCCCTGTGTAAATGACCGCTATGCGACTCAGAAAATCACTGATTCTTCTGCCCATCGCTAGCGTCTTGGTGGTCCTAAGCCACATTGGCTGGATCAGAGACGACCTAGGAATCTTGCTCACCGTTGATGAGCGGCCTATTGATGTGATCGGCAATATCGAAAATCAGCTCAATCAATTGAACAGAAACTGCGACTCAGTTGAACGCTTGACCGTATCAAATAAAAAGTACCAACTGGCTCAAAGCTTGATTGATGGCTACAGTCCTCCGGACTCAAGCAACTCAAAAATTGCCAGCGTTTGGGCCATGGACGATTGGATACTGGTAGAGGTTGAATTCAAAGATCTGTTACCCGCGGTGGTATTGATTGAAAAAGCTGATGCAGATGCTTTTATCGTCCCAGATGCAGTTTGGAGTGGATACACAAATCCACATCTGCCAGCGCCCTTCATCAGGAAGTTTTTGATGCATAAGTTAGCTTCACCCCCTTTAGCGCTGATCAACTGCTTCGAACCTCACTCAAATGCATTTAGATAGCAATACATATCCAATCGCTCGATGACGAACTACGCATTGGTTTGGTTAAAAAGAGACTTGCGATGGCAAGACCACGCTGCGTTAGCCAAAGCTTGTCAGCATGGTCCCGTCAGATGCATTTATGTCGTCGAACCAGAATTGTGGCTGCAACCCGATGCAGCCCTTCAACACTTCGAATTTGTGCGGGAGTCATTACAAATATTAGACGACCATTTACGAACGCTGGGAGGGTGCATAGAAATTCATCATGGCGAATTACCCGATGTACTGAATCAAATTTGGCAAGAAGCGCCTTTTACTGGGCTGTATTCTCATGAAGAAACTGGCAATGGATTCACCTATGCACGCGATCTGAAAGTTTCAGCATGGTGCAAAGTACACGGCATTGTTTGGCATGAATTTCCCCCAGTTTGGCGTTGTACGAGGTTTGAAAAACCGCAACCTTTGGCAAAGCGCATGGGAACAACATATGGCGTCGCCTATTGAAAAAGTGGATTCGTTGCGCTTTTGGGGAAAGCCTGCTGACAAAGCATTTTCGATGATCGCCCCTTCCCATTTGAGGCATAACCCGCCCATGCGACAACTTGGTGGCCGTGCTAATGCCTTGAAAATATTGAACAGCTTTCTCAATGCCCGCAGCATGGGATACCGAGGGGGTATTTCGTCGCCGTTGTCTGCACCCGATGCATGTTCTAGGTTGTCTGCCCATATAAGTTATGGCTGCATCAGCATGCGCGAAGTTGTACAACAAACAAGGGCTTACATCGCAGAGATGCCGCAACAGGCAAGCAGGCATCGCTCAGGCTTGACTGCATTCACAAGTCGCCTCTACTGGCATTGCCATTTCATACAAAAGCTCGAGAGTGAACCTGACATCGAATGGCGCAATATGCAACAAGGGTATGACGATTTACGCGAACATGACTTCAACACTGAGTACTTCGAAGCCCTTAAAGAAGCACGTACGGGTTGGCCCATGGTGGACGCCTGCGTCACCATGCTGAGAGAAACAGGATGGCTGAACTTTCGCATGCGAGCGATGTTGGTATCCGTCGCAGCCTATCCCTTATGGCTGCATTGGCGTCCTGTCGGAGAGTGGTTGGCAACACAGTTTTTGGACTATGAACCAGGTATTCACTGGAGCCAATTGCAAATGCAATCAGGAACAACAGGGATCAACACCACACGCGTTTACAACCCGATCAAGCAAGCCCAAGACCATGACCCTTATGGAAAATTTGTCAGACGTTGGCTGCCACACTTACGCCTTGTTCCAGACACATGGCTGTTTGAACCTTGGCTGATTCCTGACCACGAGAAAAACAGCGCTGCAATCAAGGGGCAGATCGTTGAACCCCTCGTTGACTTGGCAACTGCCACTCGCGAATCTAAACAACGCTTGTATGCAAGGCGCAAACAACCAGAGATCATCGACGGCAAAAAAGCTGTCATCGATAAACACGCCTCTCGAAAATCTATGCAGTCACGCAAAAAAACAGTTTCTTCGCAAACCCTCAACGAAAGACAGCTTGGTTTTGACTTTTAGGCTTGCTTAAAAATGATGCGGTCTACTGAATTTAGGGAATTTGGAGCCAAAACAGTCCAAAGTACTGTTGGGGGTCCGTCCAAAATGAACCCACTTGCAGGCCCGCTAAATGCGCGGCTTGCTCTACACCAGCAATCGTGAACTTATGCGAATACTCGGTGTGCAGAGTTTCACCTTGCTCAAACGCATAAGCCACACCGTTCAAATGAACGATTTGGGATTTCAAGCTGAGCAAATGCATTTCAATTCTCTTAAAAGGCGCATTGTAAAAAGCGCTGTGGGCAAATTGCGTCAGATCAAAATCGCACCCAAGGTCGCGGTTAGCACGCGTCAACAAGTTGAGGTTGAAAGCAGCAGTCACACCTTGCGAATCGTTGTAAGCCGCATGTAAAACCGCAGGCGACTTGATCAGATCCACACCCAGCAGCAAAGCGCCACCACTCAAGTGCTGGACACAGTTTTGAAAAAAAGCATGGGCTTGTTCGGGTGAGAAATTGCCAAGTGTTGAACCTGGGAAAAAAGCTATGCGCTTGCCCGCACCTGGTATTGAAGAAGGCAGATGCCATGGGTTGGTGTAATCAGCCACCACAGGAAGTATCTTCAGGGTGACAAACTCCGTTTGCAACTCGGCACTGGCTGCTTTTAAATGTGGCCCCGAAATATCCATCGGCACATAGCGTGCAGGATTTCTAGCCACATTGAGTAAATAACGAATTTTTTGCAAAGAACCCGCACCAAACTCAATGATGTCCGCATTTTCACCCATGCACTCAGCCATCTCACCCGCATGGGATTTCAAAATAGACAACTCAGTTTGAGTGGGGTAATACTCGGGTAATTCGCAGATACGGTCGAACAAGACCGAACCCACTTGGTCATAAAAATACTTTGGTGAAATGCGCTTGGGTGTTTGCGACAGCGCAGTTTGCATGTCCTGCATGAATTGCAGACGTTCGGTTTCAGGGACGATCATATCCATTGGATTTAGTTATCTTTCGCCAAACGCAAGCCGCTGAACTGCCACCTTGCAGACGGTGGAAAAAAATTACGGTAGGTGTGGCGGCTGTGGAGCACTGGAGTAGCTAGACTGCTTCCACGCAACACTTGTTGACCGACCATGAATTTGCCGTTGTACTCTCGAACCGCGCCTATGGCCGGCACAAAACCAGGGTAAGGCTCATACGCCGAACGCGTCCATTGCCACACCTGTGAATGTAAGTCGTGTAGGGCAGTATGCGCACTGGCAATTTCCCACTCAAACTCGGTGGGTAGGCGGGCACCAGACCATTGTGCAAAAGCAGATGCTTCGTAAAAACTCAGGTTAGCTACAGGCGCATTCAGATCGAGTTTTTGCACGCCATTCAAGCCAAACACCTGCCAATGGTCTGAGGGGAAACGAGGGTCGCCGGGAGCCAACCAATACAGCGGACATTGCCAACTGTTTTGTATAGCTTGCAATCTGCCCTCAGACAGCCACAGGTCAGCGTTGTCGTAGCCACCGTCTTGGATGAAAGACAGGTACTCGCCGCAGCTCACCAGTCGATTGGCCATCTGAAAGCTATGCACAAACCGCTGGTGTTTCGGTGTCTCGTTATCGAAAGAAAAGCCTGCTTGATCAACCGACCTGCCAATGGTGGTCAAGCACTCATCAAATGACAGCCAT
Source organism: Betaproteobacteria bacterium (assembly GCA_009927495.1). Classification (GTDB taxonomy): domain Bacteria; phylum Pseudomonadota; class Gammaproteobacteria; order Burkholderiales; family Burkholderiaceae_C; genus Limnohabitans. Next base: position 13,126 of record RFMX01000422.1, on the reverse strand, counting down.
TGCAGCTCTGCGCCACAGGCAGGCGGGTGTGAGAAAGAGGTGTTGTAGACCGGTAGCTGCGGGTTGCAAGACAACAAATGCAAGGCATCGGTCAGCAACAGTTCTTGATGCTGCTGCTCGTGGTTCATGCCAAGCTCGATCAAAGCCAATGATTGTTCGTCAAGCGCATCTTCGCGGCTTAACAGTTGTTGCATGGACGCATCCACATACTGACGAAATGCCAGCACCTGTGACAACGCCGGTCGGGTGAGCAGGCCACGCTGCAGACGGGGGTATCTTGGTCCCAAGGCTTCGTAATATGAGTTGAAAAGATAAGAAAAAGAAGGGTCAAATACTTTGTAACCAGAAAGAAAAGGCAACAGAACCAGGTTTTCAAAAAACCAGCTGGTATGTGCCAAATGCCATTTAGTCGGACTGGTATCTGGCATAGACTGCACACACTGGTCTTCAGCGCTGAGTGGCGCGGCGAGGTTCAAAGAGTGTTGGCGCAGATGCGTGTAGCGCTGTAATAGAGAGTAATGCATGAGGTACGAACTCTAAGGTTAACTCATTAGATTCAGCATTTGACCATGACTTTTGACAATATTTAATACTTGCTGATCTGGGGGAATTCAAGTCTGTTTATGCCATGGATAATCAAACATTAGCAATTTACCTATGTTGTATCAAGGAACGACCATGAGTGAAGACCCAAGATGCTGTGGAACAGGAACTTGCATCATCAATGCGGATGGTGTTTGTTGGTGTGGCCAAGTATGGGATGGAGAAAAAATGTGCCGACCAAACATCATCCTGAGTGATGGGATGGCTGAAGACATTGAAACAGTGGATACGCCCAAAGAGTAGCACCAAAGACAAATGACACTGTTTGCAAACTGATACCCGTTCGATGGTGACAACAAAATCTTCATACAAGGGCAATAAACAAAATTTGCCCAGCAAGCCTTGCCAAGCTTGTGGGCGTGAAATGACTTGGCGTAAATCTTGGTCCAAAAATTGGCAAGAGGTCAAGTACTGCTCAGATGCCTGTAGAAAATTCAAAACGAACACCCATACCCAATGAGTTTCGACAGACTGTGCTATTTCTAAGCCAATGACAACATCCCTTCGACACTTGGTTCTGGTTTTAGGTGATCAACTCAACGATGATGCCTCAGCCTTGAGCGACTTTGATCCACAGCAAGACGCCGTGTGGATGGCCGAAGTCGATGAGGAGTCGACACATGTGGTGTCATCCAAACAGCGCACCACGGTTTTTTTGAGTGCCATGCGGCATTTCGCAGAGGCCTTGCGTGAAAAAGGCTGGCAGGTAATCTACAGCGAATTGGACGCAACTGACAATCTGGGCAGCTTGGCTCTAGAGCTTGAAAAAACCTTGGTTAAGCAACAACCTCTCAAACTCATCATGACCGCGCCTGGTGAATGGCGGGTTCTGCAAAGCTTGCGAGCAATGGCTGCAAAACATCAGCTGTTGTTGGAGGTTCGTGATGACATGTATTTTTTCAGCACGGTGCGAGATTTTGCAGCTCATACCGCGAACCGAAAGCAGATCCGGTTGGAATATTTCTACCGCGAACTTCGCCAGAAAACTGGCATCCTGATGGATGGCAAAAAGCCTATTGGTGACAAGTGGAATTTTGATGCAGAAAACCGAGGCAGCTTTGGAAAGAGCGGGCCAGGTGTACTTCCCTCCCCGACCCGTTTTGCGCCTGATCAGATCACGCAAGAAGTCATCCGCTTGGTGCAGCAACGATTTGCTCACCATCCTGGCTGCGTCGACAGTTTTGGTTGGCCTGTCACACGGTCCCAGGCGCTGACTGCGCTGGACGAGTTCATCACGCATCGTCTGCCCCATTTTGGTCTCTATCAAGACGCCATGTGGGAAGGAGAAGTATGGCTTTACCACTCCCATCTCTCATCTTCACTGAACTTGAAGTTACTCAACCCAAGAGAAGTCTGCGACGCAGCTACTAAGGCCTACCATGATGGCCATGCACCTTTGGAAGCTGTGGAAGGTTTTGTTCGGCAGGTGCTAGGGTGGCGGGAATATGTCCGCGGCATCTACTGGACCCACATGCCGCATTACTTAGAGCTCAATACCTGTCACGCGCAGGCTGCTTTGCCCCACTTTTTTTGGACCGGGCAAACCGACATGGCTTGTTTGCGCGACGCAATTATGCAGACACTGAACCACGGTTATGCCCACCATATTCAGCGCTTGATGGTGACTGGACTTTATGCCTTGCTATTGGGTGTTGAGCCTAAACAAGTTCATGCTTGGTATTTGGGTGTTTATGTTGACGCAGTTGAGTGGGTGGAACTCCCCAACACTTTGGGCATGAGTCAGTTTGCCGATGGCGGCCTGATGGCCAGCAAACCCTATGTGGCCAGCGGCAAATACATCGACCGAATGAGCAACAATTGCAAAGGCTGCCAATTCAACCCTGCAGAATCTACCGGCGACAAAGCCTGCCCTTTCACCACCCTGTATTGGGATTACTTGAACACACATGCAGACACCTTGGCGAAAAATCCACGAATGCTGATGCAGTTGAAAAATCTCAATAGGCTCAACGATGAAACCCGACTTCTGATTGCCGAGCAAGCTCACTTGCATCGTGCATCGGTTCGATGAAGATTCCCGCAAATTTCTCGAGCTATGGGTACTAACCCTTGTCTTTGGATATGCTATCTATAATGTTGTGCAAGTTTTTTTATACAAAACCGTTTTAGGGGAATCCAGTGTACAAACTCTTTAATCTTATTTTTGGTGTTCTTTTCGTCATCTGTGCTGGTTTGCAATGGAATGACCCAGACCCTTATTTATGGATGCCGCTTTATCTTTTGTCGGCATTGTCATGTGCTTATGCTTTCAAAGATGTCAGCGCCAAGCGCTTGAATATTTTCAATATCGCTATTTATTTGCCCTATGCTGTTTATAACTTTGTGACGACAGACGGGGTCTTCTCTTGGGCTACTGAGCACCATTTCGACTCCTTAACCCAATCCATGATGGCTTCTACACCTTGGATTGAAAACACCAGAGAATTTGGCGGACTGTTCACCATGATTGTGGTCTGCGTCATCAATTTGTATGTCAGCAAACAACGTGTGTCCGATGAGAACTCTTCCGAAGCAGACGAGACCCACGTCAGTACCTGAACCTACAAAAAAATGAAAGCCAATATGTCTTTTTCCAAAATCATTCATCTTCTTGTTGCTTCTCTTTGTTTATCGTCCGTTGCATGGGCTGAAACACCTATACAGCTGGTGAAAGTTGTTGGTGGCTTGAATAAGCCATTGGCCATGGCTCAACCCCAAGGCGACTCGCGTATTTTCATCATGGAGCACGAGGGGCTGATCAAGGTTTTGGAAGATGGAAAAATCACCCACACACTGTTGGACTTGACCTCCAAAGTTCTGCCTTTTAACTCCGACTACAGCGAAGCCGGTTTATTGGGGATGGCTATTCATCCCGACTTCAAGAAAAATGGAAAGTTGTATGTGGCGTATTCAGCGCCATTGGGGTCTGACAATACGGTCGCTCCGGCCGGTTATTCGCACCTCAATGTGGTGGAAGAATTTGTGGTGAGCAAGTCTTCCAAAAACAGCATAGACCCCAATTCAGGTAAGCGTGTCCACTCTTTGCCCTGGCCCAATTTCAATCACAATGGGCACTGGATAGGGTTTGGTCCCGACCAAATGCTCTACATCTCCACAGGCGACGGTGGCTATAAGGCTGAATGGACCGAGAAAAAAGCCAACTACAACAGCCAAAAATTAGACAATTATTTTGGAAAAATTCTTCGAATTGATGTTTCACAAAGTACCAAAAGTAAGCCTTACCGAGTTCCTGCCGACAACCCCATGGTGAAAGTACCCCAAGCGCTGCCCGAAATTTGGGCATTTGGTTTGCGCGATCCTTGGCGCTGTTCTTTTGATTCACAAGGAAGCAAACAATTGATTTGTGGAGATGTCCAAGAAGACAGCTTTGAGTCCATCAAGATCATTGAAAAAGGTAAGAACATGGGATGGCCAATCGTTGAAGGCCAGATGCGCTGCTTTAGCTGGGAAAACCCCCAAGTATCTAAAGATGACTGTGACAAATCTGCCATCAATCCTGCGGTAATTGAATACCCCAATTGTTCAGCCGTTCCCAACGGTTGCAAGGGAATCTCCGTGGCTGGCGGTTACATACACCGTGGCAGCTCCTCAAACTTGAATGGCAAATATATTTTTGGCGACTGGAGCAAGCGTTTTGACCAAAACGATGGACAAGTTTTCGTGGCCTTGCCTACGAAGACTGGCTCTTGGTCGATGGTGAACACCCGTGTAGAAATGAGTGAACCTACCGCCAATGGAAAGCTTCCCTATATTTTGGCGTTTGGACAAGACAGCAAAGGCAATGTGTACGCTTTGACAGCTGTTAACAGCAAGCGCAACAAAGTGATGGAAGACGCGATTTATATGGTCACAGCAAAATAATGGGTCAATCACCAAAGAGTTGCCATGGCGTCTGTCTTCACCCCTGCTCAACTGGCTACATTTGAGACAGATGGCTATGTGCTGATCCGTGGTTTATTCGACTCTCAAGAGATCTCGCTGATGCGCAGCTCGATTGAGCAGGATCCGGATCTGCAAAACAGTTTGTACAACCGCAAAGACGCACAGGGCAAAGCCACCATGATGGCAACGTGGAACCATCCTGGCGACAGCGCATACGGACTCGCCGCCAGAAGTCAGCGCGTGGTTGACACCATGGAGCAAATGCTTGGCGGTGAGGTCTACCACTACCACTCCAAACTCACCGCCAAAGAGCCCTTGGATGGCGGTGCTTGGGAATGGCACCAGGATTACGGCTACTGGTACCACAACGGCTGTTTGCTGCCGCACATGGCGAGCGTTATGGTGGCGCTGGACAGGGCCAACAAAGAAAACGGTTGCTTGCAAGTTTTGCGCGGGTCTCACCTAGCTGGTCGGGTTGATCACGGCATCATCCCTGGCGAGCAAGTTGGCGCAGACCCCAAACGCGTGGAAGAGATGTTACGCACCATGCCACTGGACTATGCGGAAATGGAACCCGGTGACGGCTTGTTTTTTCATGCCAATGTGATGCACCGCTCGGATCAGAACCGCTCACCTAACCGTCGCTGGACAGTTCTGTTTTGCTACAACACGGCCCGAAACAACCCGTTTATTGAGCATCACCATCCGTTTTACACGCCGCTGGTCAAAGTCAGTGATGACGCTATCAAGCAGGCTGGAGTGAAATTTTCTGGCACCGGACAGGACGCTTTCATGAAGACCTTTTCCAATCCCCCCGGACTAAAGCAGCGCTTGAACACACCAGACTAGTTGAAAGATATCCAATGAAATTAACGCTCGTAGCGTGTTTCTTATTTGCATTCATACCAGCCCAAGCATCGGATGGTTTTACAAAGCTGAAGAATGAGGTTCAAGTCACCTGTCAACCTGGACAGACATTTTTTTGTAGCAATATGCATGTGTCTTGTGCAGGCAAAACCAATGTGCCCACATTTCCTTTCACACTGCAAACCAAAGAAAAGACAGTTGAATTGATTGCACCTACTAGTTTTGAAGTATTTAATCAACTGTATTCGGCTAGTCAGGTTCAATGGGGTGTTGAAGCTTTGTATGCGGTCGTTACCCCTGCGGCTTCAACTGGTTACATCAAGATTTTCCAAAACGGAAACTATGTATTCAGGTATTACCCTTCAAAACAATCCGATGGCATCATGTCTCTTGGGAAATGCGAGTAAAGGAAAAGCTTTTTTGAATAATTCTTTGATACGTGGAATACTTTCAAATAGTTTTCTGATTGACTCTTTTTGACAGCTCTTCAGCGGATTCTTTGCGCTCGCTGTAACGGTCCACCAAATACGGTGCAATATCTCGCGTGAGCAATGTGAACTTCAGCAGTTCTTCCATCACATCCACCACCCTGTCGAAATAAGCTGACGGCTTCATTCGGCCATCTTCCTCAAATTCTAAAAATGCTTTGGCTACAGAGCTCTGATTGGGAACGGTCAACATCCGCATCCAGCGACCGAGTATTCGCATTTGATTCACCGCATTGAAAGACTGCGAACCACCACAGACTTGCATCACTGCCAAAGTTTTACCCTGCGTCGGCCGAACAGCACCAAGCGCCAAAGGAATCCAATCGATCTGACTTTTCATGATTCCAGTCATGGCACCATGACGTTCAGGTGAAGACCACACCATCCCCTCGGACCAAGCAGCCAAGTCACGCAACTCTTTGACCTTGGGGTGGGTATCAGGTGCAGCGTCAGGCTGGGGAAGCCCCATGGGGTCAAACACCCTCACCTCTGCACCCATGACTTCAAGCAAACGAGCAGCTTCAAGCGTTAATAGCTTGCTGTAGGAGCGCTCACGCAAGGAACCATACAACATCAAAATTCTGGGCTGATGGATGGATGCCTGCTGCTGTACCAACAACTGTTGCTGTGGCAGTTTGAAACAGTGTTCATCAAGTTGAGGCAATAGTTCAGTGACCTTTGACACGCAAGTCCTTTAGATTGATAAAGTTTTTACTCAGATTTCAGCGCTGCAACCAGCACCATGGCGAGAAGTCCTCCCACAATCTGCGCCACCACAAAGGCCGGAACATCAGCGGGTGAAATGCCTGCAAATGTATTCGAGAACATCCGCCCAAAGGCAGCTGCTGGGTTGGCAAAGGAAGTGCTTGCTGTGAACCAATAGGCAGCGCCAATGTAGCAAGCCACCAATGATGAGGCCTTGCCTGAAGGGGAACGCAAAACCACGAACAACAAACCGCCCGTTGCAACTGCTTCAGCGAACCACTGAGCAGGTCCAGCTCTGACTTTGGTAGACCATTGCAAGATTTCAAGATCAAACATGGCATGTGCGACCCACGCACCCAATGCGGCACCAATGAGCTGTGCCACCACATACCCAAACAAATGGTGCTGTGCTAAATCTTTGCGAAGCACCAAGACCAATGAAACCACAGGGTTGAAGTGAGCACCGCTGACAGGACCGAGGGTTTCAATCAAGACATAAAGAGCAAAAACTGTGGCGAGCGTATTGGCCAACAGTGCAATTGCCATATTGCCCTGTGCCAATTGCTCTGCCATGATGCCTGAACCAATCACTGCACATAACAAAGCAGCTGTGCCAACCAGTTCTGCGAAATATCGTCGCCAATGAATCATTTTTTTGCAAGATCTCGCGCAGTTGCTTCTATCGCCATCTTGCTAAGGCTTGCCAAAGGAAGACTGATAAAAAGTTCCAAACGCCTTCCGATTTGATGCATGGTTTGCTTAAACGCCTCCAGTTTTTCCTGCTCACCACCTACTGCTTCTGACGGATCTGCATAGCCCCAGTGTGCAGTGGCCGGTTGACCAGGCCAATACGGACACACCTCACCTGCAGCGTTGTCGCAAACAGTGATGACCAAATCCATATGCGGCGCATCAGGCAAAGCAAAAACATCCCAACTTTTGCTGGTCAATTCCTGTGTAGAGATTCCAGCTTTTTCTAATGTTGCAATGGCCAGAGGGTTGGGTTGTTGATTGTCTTTGGGACTGCTGCCAGCCGAAAAGGCTTTGAATTTGCCTTTGCCCATATGGTTAAGCAATGCCTCGGCCAAAATGCTTCGCGCCGAGTTATGGGTACACAGAAAAAGTACGTTTAACGGTTTTGCTTCAGTCACTTGAAATTCCTTGTCATTAACAACTTTTACAAACTTCCTCAGGGCTGACTTCGCAGGCCTCCCCTTGGCAACAGTTTTGGGTCAGATACGCGAGCACTGCATTCATGCGGTCGTACTGCGCTCTGTAAATCAGGTTGCGCCCACTGCGCTCTTGAGAAATCAGGTCTGCATTCATTAACTCTTTCAAATGAAATGAAAGTGTGTTGGCTGCCATACCCAACCCCTGCGCCAACAAGGCAGGCGTTAAGCCCTCGGGGCCTTTGACAACCAAGGACCGAAAAATCTGCAAGCGGTTGGGCTGAGCCAACGCTGCAAGCGCTTTGATCACGTATTTATCTTCCATCATTCAATGATAATGGAAATATATGACACCCTCAGACATAAGTTATGTTTGCCCCCCTACACTGAACAATTTTTGGAGAGCACCACGTGGCCCACATGATCATTGGCGGCAAAGCCGTTCAAGCCCAAAGCGGCAAAACCTTGGAAGTACGCTCGCCAGTGGATGGGTTGACCTTCGAAGCAATTCCTCGCGGTGAAGCAGCGGACATTGACTTGGCTGTCGCTGCGGCAAGGCAAGCACTGAGCGGTGCCTGGGGTAAGTTGTCAGCTTTAGAGCGTGGTCGCTTGATGTTAAAGATGGCCCAACATATTCTTGACCATGCAGAAGAGTTGGCTTTGCTTGAAGCACGAGACACCGGTAAACCCATGACCACCGCACGCAATGACATGGTGGTGCTGGCCAGGTATTTTGAGTTTTACGGCTCTGCAGCCGACAAAATCCATGGGGAAGTCATCCCCTTTTTGAATGGTTACCAAGTCAATTTATTGCGTGAACCCTTGGGTGTCACCGCTCACATCATTCCTTGGAATTACCCTGCGCAAATGATGGGACGCAGCATCGGACCTGCACTGGCCATGGGCAATGCGGTGGTGGTCAAACCCGCTGAAGATGCCTGCCTGAGCTGTCTTCGCATTGCCGAACTGGCCTTGGAAGTGGGTTTTCCCCCAGGCGCTTTGAACATTGTCAGCGGCTTGGGAGAAGAAGCCGGTGCAGCCTTAGCCAAACACCCTGATATCAACTTCATCAGCTTCACGGGTTCGAATGAAGTGGGTGTCTTGATCCAACAAGCCGCAGCGCTGAACGCCGTGAAATGTGTGCTCGAACTAGGTGGGAAATCACCACATCTGGTTTTTTCAGATGCCAATCTTGAACTGGCTGCCAGCACTGTGGTGCGGGGCATCATTCAAAATACTGGGCAAACCTGCACAGCTGGTAGCCGATTGCTGGTTCAAACTGATTTTTATGAAGAATTTCTTTCCTTGGTCGCAGAGAAATTTTCTAAAGTGCGAGTTGGTACACCCGAGATGAATTTAGACTGCGGCCCTGTGGTGAATCTGTCTCAACAGCAACGTGTAACAAAGTACATTGCACAAGCCCAGCATGACGGCTTAAAAATTTTGGCGCAAGGGCAAATTGATCCCAATGTTCCCAGTGGCGGCTATTACGTCACCCCCACTTTGTTTGGTCAAGTTCCTGCCGAGCATCCCTTGGCCCATGAAGAAGTTTTCGGTCCCGTGTTGGCGGCCATGCCTTTTGTCGACGAGGCCCATGCCATCGCTTTGGCAAATGGCACAGACTACGGCCTACTGGCGGCTGTTTGGACTGAAAATGGCGGTCGCCAACAGCGCGTAGCGAAAGCACTGAAATGTGGTCAAGTGTTTGTGAATTCTTTTGGCGCAGGCGGCGGCGTGGAGTTGCCGTTTGGTGGTGTGAAGCGCAGCGGTCATGGTCGCGAAAAAGGATTCATGGCACTGGAAGAAATGAGCACCACCAAAACAGTCATTCATTTTCACGGTTAACCCACCTACTCAGAAAGAAAAAATGGATCAATTGAAGAACAAAATTGCCATCATCACCGGTGCCGGTGGTGGTTTTGGAGAAGGCATTGCCCAAGCCTATGTACGTGAAGGCGCCAAGGTCATCGTGGCTGATATTCAAGACGCTGCTTCCAAGCGTGTGGCTGCAAGCTTAGGCAGCCAAGCCAGTGCCTTCACTTGCGATGTCAGCAATGCAGCGCAGGTACAAGCCTTGGTACAGCATTGCATCGACACCTTTGGCATTCCTGACATCGTGGTTAACAACGCTGGAACCACACATAAAAACCGTCCCATGTTGGAAGTGGATGAAGCCACTTTTGACAAAGTTTTCAATGTGAATGTGAAGTCCATCTTTCACATGACCCATGCGGTGTTGCCGCATTTACGGCAAAAAGGTGGTGGCGTGATTTTAAATATTGGATCGGTGGCAGGCATTCGCCCCCGACCTGGGCTGACTTGGTACAACGCCTCCAAGGGTGCCGTCAACCTGCTGTCCAAGTCCATGGCGGTAGAGCTTGGCCCCGAGAAAATCCGCGTCAATGCCATTTGCCCTGTCATGGGTGTGACGGGGTTATTTGAAGATTTCATGGGCTTGCCCGACACCCCTGAAAACCGTGCCAAATTCATGTCCACCATTCCCTTAGGTCGCTTCGCCCTTGCCAGTGATGTCGCTGCTGCAGCTGTGTTTTTGGCCAGCGATGCCGCAGAGTTTTTCACAGGCGTGGAGTCCCAGTCGACGGTGGTCGCACCATCTGACGGCAAAACATTTACCGTGCATGAAAATACCATGAAGATTGCTGCCGTGAAACCGCTAGACCATATCACCGTGGTGTCGCTTGAACATGCCATTGCCGCACCTTTTTGCACCCGTCAGTTGGCTGATTTAGGGGCCAGGGTTATCAAGGTTGAACGCCCCGACGTGGGGGACTTTGCCCGCAATTACGACCAACGCGCTAGGGGAGCGTCATCACATTTTGTATGGGTTAACCGTTCGAAAGAAAGTTTAGCCTTGGACTTGAAAAATCCCGAGCACCTTCTTGTCATTCAGAAATTGATTGCCAAAGCTGATGTGCTGGTACAAAACTTGGCGCCAGGTGCGACAGCCCGCATGGGTTTAGACGCGAAAAGCCTGCGAGCAGCTCATCCACGTTTGATCGTTTGCGATATTTCTGGCTATGGCAACGAAGGGCCGTACCGTGACAAGAAAGCCTATGACTTGCTGATTCAAAGTGAGGCTGGTTATTTATCGGTGACGGGCACATCAGAAACACCCAGCAAAAGCGGAAACTCGATTGCCGATATTGCCGCAGGTATGTACGCCTACACCAATATCTTGAGCGCTCTTATTCAGCGTGACAAAACTGGGGAAGGTGCGCACATTGATATATCCATGCTGGAGTCCTTGGCAGAGTGGATGAGCTTTCCCATGTACTACGCCATGGACAACGCACCTCCACCCCCACGCACGGGAGCATCCCACGCCACCATCTACCCCTATGGCCCTTTTTTGGCAGGCGATGGTGTCAGCGTTATGCTGGGTTTGCAAAACGAGAGAGAGTGGGTCAGCTTTTGCGAAACAGTCTTGCAAATGCCAGAGTTAGCCACCAATCCTCGCTTTAACGCGAATAGCTTGCGTAACCAACATCGATCTGAACTTGAGGGCATCATCTTGTCGGTGTTTGCCGGCCTCACTGCGGCTGAAGTGATACAGCGTTTGGATGACGCAGCGATTGCTAACGCACGAATGAACAATATGGCAGATTTATGGACGCACCCTCAACTGCAAGCGAGAAAGCGTTGGGCCCAAGTGGACTCCCCCGTGGGACCGCTCCCCGCTTTGCTGCCACCCGGAGTGCAAAGTGGATTCGAACACACCATGGGACCGATACCCCTTGTAGGACAGCACAATGCCAAAATTCTTCAAGAGTTAGGTCTGACTCTTTCATTAAAGTAGGACCCCTTAAGCCTTGTCAGTTTTATCTTTTCAATCGATCACATTCTGCTTTCTCAGTGTTTTTAGCATTGCTGTGAATGCACAGCAATCGCAGGTCCCGGCAAGTAAAAATGATCGCATTGCACTTTTTCGTGAATCTGTAGACAAAATTCTGAACGAACTTGACAGAAAAAAAGGACCAGGAATGGCCGTTTGGGTCGAGGTTGATGGTGAAATGATTTACAGCAAGTGGGCAGGTCTTGCCCAAAGAGAGCAGCGAGTTCCCATTGACGGCAACACCACCTTTGAACTCGCCTCTGCTTCTAAACCATTGACCGCTGCACTGGTGGTGCAGCTGGCCGAAGACGGACTACTCCAACTCGATGATGCAGCTGTTAAGTGGCTGCCTCAATTCCCCTCTGTATGGAAAACCATCACGATTCGGCATTTATTGAATCAAACTGCTGGCATTCCCGACTACATGAGTCAAATCAACTCTACCAAACTGCTTGGATTAGATGGGTTGACCAACGATAAGTTATTACAACGTTGGGTAACGGACAATCGTTTGAACTTTATCCCTGGGACACAAGTCGAATACAGCAACAGCAACTATGTTTTATTGGCTGAGATTGCGTCTGTTGCCTGTGGAACTGGTTTTGGGCAGTGTTTGCGACAACGAATATTCGAGCCTTTAGGCATGACCAATACACGGGTCGAATCCGACGATTCAAGCCAAGGAGAAGTTTTGGCGCTCAATTACGCCTTAAGCAAGAAAACCAAAGGTATTTTTCTGAAAACCGAAGGACCTACAGGCATTTACAGTTCGCTCAACGACATTGCACTATGGTTGCAAGCTTACCAAGCAGGAAAGATTGTCAGTAAAGCTGGAACCACACTGATGACAACGCCCGTTTCGTCAAGCCCTGTATTTGAAAACGGTGAGCGTTACGGTATGGGATGGGTTCTTCCGCCTGACGACGACAGACAAGGGAGTTACACACATGCAGGGCAAAAAGATGGTTATCGCACCCTCATCAGCGCTAATTCAAAGGTACGTGTGAACTACATCATCCTTAGCAACGGCGGAGATTTTGTTCAACCTATCAGTACCGAGGTTCAGCATTGGATACAAGAACTGTTTGACCCTCAGCCTATAAAGTAAGACGTTTCAAAACTTGGCAATAGACTGCAAGCCATTGCCAATCCATTAAAGGAGGTCACCATGTGCAGATGGGTTGCTTACGCGGGTCCAGAAATTTACCTAGAAGACTTGGTATTTCACCAAGAGCACTCGATAGTGAGTCAAAGCCTTGCTGCGAACCAATCCAGTTGGGTCACCAATGGCGATGGATTTGGTGTTGCTTGGTACACCCAGCGCACCACGCCTGGACTTTTTAAAGATGTACTTCCAGCCTGGAACGATGCCAATCTTCGCTCGCTTGCAGCACATATTCGAACAAGTTTGTTTTTCGCGCATGTACGCGCTACCACTGGCACTGCGGTCAATAGAAGCAATTGCCATCCGTTTATTTGGCAAAACTGGACCTTCATGCACAACGGAAAGATTGGCAATTGGCATAACTGCCGCAAAG
>RFMX01000374.1 GCA_009927495.1 Betaproteobacteria bacterium | reverse complement strand
TGAGCCGCCTTTTTTCTTTTGCAAAGCCAACGATGCGCAGTCCGTCGTTCCTGTCCCTCAAGACACCACAGTGTCGATTCCCTACCCTTTATTGACCAGCAATTACCACTTCGAGATCGAGTTGGTGGTGGCGATTGGCAAGGCGGGTAAAAACATTGCCATAGAACAAGCCAGCGAGCATATTTTGGGTTATGCCGTGGGCTTGGACATGACACGCAGAGACCTTCAGATCAAAATGCGCGAACAAGGACGCCCTTGGGAAATTGGCAAGGCCTTTGATTACGCCGCCCCGATTGGCGTGTTGCATTTGAAGTCTGACACCGGCGAAATTCAATCTGGCGACATTGCCTTGAATGTGAATGGTGAAGTCAAACAAAAAAGTGACATCAGCCATTTGATTTGGTCTGTGAATGAGACCATCGCCAACCTCTCTACCTTGTTTGAACTGCACCCAGGCGACCTGATTTTCAGCGGAACGCCCGATGGTGTGGGGCCGGTGAAGGCCGGTGACACCATGCAGGGTTTTATTCAAGGACTTTCATCCATTTCAGTAAAGGTAACCCCATGAGCACACCCACTTTAGAGACTTTCACAACGCAATCGATGGACGAAGGTTTTGACGAAATATTGGTACGCGAATGGGCGGCTGATTTGAAAATCGACACACACACCCACCCGTTTGATGTCAGCGCCTATGTACAACGTGGCGAGTATTGGTTGACGGTGGGCGACAAAGTCACGCATCTGAAAGCGGGAGACTACTTTCGATTGGCTCGCAACATTGAACACGCCGAGCTTTATGGCGCTGAAGGCGCCACTGTTTGGGTGGCTCGCGCCAACCACTGATGGGCGCTTCGCGCAGATCGACGTTGGCACTTTTAGGTGCTTTGGCATGCGCCAGTCATCTTCCTAGAGGCTTGGCCCAAACGGCTCAAACCTTACCGTTATTGCGCGTAGCCATCATTTCACGCACCGTTTTTTACGCACCCTTGTGGGCTGCGCTTGCCCAGCATCTGTTTCGGGATCAAGGCTTGTCGGTGGTCATCACTGTGTATGACAACGCCGAACGAATCACAGCGGACTTGCGAGAGGGGCAGATAGACATTGCCATTGCCACCCCTGAATCCATCATGGTTGACGCCTATCACCAAGGGCCTTTGCGCATAGTGGCAGGCAACGCCGAGAAGCTGCCTCACCAAATCATTGCCAGACCGCACATTCAAAACCCAAAGGATTTGAAAGGTGCCAAGTTCGGCGTCTTGTCGCTCAATGAAGGCACGGCCTATTTGGTGAAACGCTACGCCGCATCGGTTGGCCTTCAACCCGATGAATACAGCGTGGTGGCGGTAGGTGGTGCACCTACTCGCTGGAAGCGTTTGCAAGAGGCGAGCATCGATGTGGGTTTTCAGCCCTTCCCTTTGAGCTATGTGGCTGAAGAGGCAGGCTACACCAACTTGGGGGCTATTTCATCTTTGGTCCCCGATTGGCTGTTTACATCGATCAACGTTCACCAGCAATGGGCGCAACAAAATAGTGATGTGTTGCGTCAGTTCCTCAAGGTACTGCGCTCAGCGCAAAACCAGTTGGCAGCGCAAAAGCAAGCATGGATACCTGTACTTGCCCAAGAGCTTCAAACCACTGCCGCATTTGCCGGCCGCTCGATAGCACAAGCCCTGCGCTTGGAAATGTTTGCGCCTCAACTTCGGGTACATGAACCTGCTGCCCAAGCCGTCTTTGAAGCTTTGTTAGCTACAGGTCAAATAGCGCAGAAAACGGCATTCCGCTTGGAGACTTTTTTTGACCCAAGTTACCTCTGAATTGACGCCTGCAAATACCACGCACATGGTGTACGCGCATGGCTTTCGCTCCAGCCCTCGCTCATTCAAAGCCCAGTTCATCGCGCAATGGTTGCAAGCACACAGGCCAGATATTGTGTGGTTCTGCCCTCAACTACCAGCCTCCCCCAGTGCTGCTGCGGAGATGCTGTTCAACGAAGTCCATGCATGGCCTAAACATTCGACAGCAGTTTTAGGTTCTTCTCTTGGGGGTTTTTATGCAACTTGGCTGGGTGCCTTGATGGGTTGTCGCACCGTCTTGCTCAACCCTGCGGTCCATCCCGCCCGAGACTTGGTGGCTTACATAGGCACACAAACCGCATGGCATAACCCACATGAACTTGTGACATTCGAATCACACTTCATTGAAGAGCTGAAAGCTTTGTATGTGGGTTTGGGCAGGAAAACATCAGGAACTGTTCCCCCCCATGAAGATGCAACCGTGCTGCATGACACCCCTAGCTTGCTGAACATGGTTGCCACCGGCGACGAGGTGCTGAGTTGGCAAGAGATGGTTGCCAGATACCCTTTGGCCCAATTGCACCTGATCGAGGGCTCAGACCATGGCATATCTGACTTCGAACAGCATTTTCCTGTGGTGCAAACCTTTCTGGGTCTTTAGGTGCCATCAGCTACACCACGGCCACGCCAATCAAGGTATTTGTTTTCATTCCAGTCATTCATGAAGGTATCAATCTTGGGAGATTGCGCGGCAAAAGCAGGTGTTAGCTCGTAGACATAACAAGACAATCGGCGTTCACCGCACACCAGTTCGGTAACGACCCGCTGGTACTCCCCACTGGGTATAGGCGTTATTTCTTCTAAGTCATCTAGCTGAGCGAGTAGCTCATTCGATACCTCGTAGACCTCGCCAAGGACTTGATGTGCGCCACCGAGCCTAAGGCCTGGGTACCAACCTCGGTTGTACAACTGGCCGTTGACAAAAGACAAGCCCATAAACGAGGGTTTAGGCTGCTTGAGATTGATATCGTTGACTTGTCCTTGCCGTAACGTACCGTAAACAAAAACAAAACAAGTCATGGGTCATTCAGTTTAAAGCTGACACGAGGTATTTGTATTTATCCATGCTAACTGCTGTTTCAAATGCGCTGGAAAACTCTCTGGCAGCTCTGAGCAGCATTCTTTTGGGAACAGCCTCTTTGTATTTGATTTTGTGTAATGAGAAAAGAATAGGACCGTGGCGGGTTCGGGTGTCTACTTCCATGACAAAGTTACCCAAGCTGGCGTTGGCTTTTTGGCTGATGTTTTCAATCTCAATTGGGGCAACGCTGGCGCTGACAGGGAAAGCCTGTGCGCCAAAAACAATTTCCTTCGCTTGTGGATTGACACGTGTCCAAAATGGGTAGTCGAAACCAGTGGGTATGAATACATCGTTATAACTGTCAATACGGGCTTCGGCCCTGGATCGATTGAACATGGCGCAAATCGTTTCATTGCTGACCTCGTGAGCGCGCAAAAGATTGGGCTCGGCATCAGCAATCAAAGCACGTGTTTCTTCGATGTTTTCAATGATGTAGCTTGCAAGCTTAGGAATTTGCTTCTTTAAAAATCTCTGCTTTTTAAGCACATCCAGCAAGCAACTGTAAATATCTTCAAACTGATTGGGTGTCACTTGCAAACCTTTGGGGGCAGTTTGCGAAATCACATCGCGGTAGTATTTTTCTGGCTTGAGAACGACGAAGTCCCCCTGGACTTTCATGTTCTCGTAAATCTTCTCTAAGGATATTCCAAAAAGAAAATGCTTAATACTTTTCTGCTCGTAAATAGCATGAAAAAAAGTTTGGATGGCGGTCTCTACCGACTCTTGGAAAGAAGAGAGGTTGTCATCGTCACTGCGCGGATGGTGGATTTTGGCAAGCAAAATGGTAAATTTCTTGAAATATGTCAGTGAGAGAGTCGGCTTGAAACACCTTAAGTTAAACCAATAAGTAGCCTGAATCATTACAAAATCATCATTCAAAGAGAAAAATGACAGATTCGTCATCCAAAGTCAGCCAAACCATACATCGGGCGGGTTCAGAGGAGCGGTGAGCGTGACCCTCACCACATTACCAACTTCCGTTGTCAACACAATGCGGCCATGGTGCAAATGAATGATTTCTATACAAAGGCTCAAGCCTAGGCCATGTCCATCAACTTGGCGTGTATGCGCAGAGTCCCCTCGGTAAAAGCGCTCAAAAGCACGACCTGTGAGGTCTTTCACCACTTCTTGGGTCGGGTTGGAGATTGAAAATTCCAGAGACCCGTGGTGTTGCCTCAACTGAAAATCAATCCAACCATTGGGAAGGTTGTAATTCACTGCGTTGACATACAGGTTTTGAATCAGTTGGTAAACCAAATTTTTGTCGCAACGCCAAAGGACTTTAGGCTCAATGTTAGACGTGATGCTGTGGTTCGATTGAAATAACTGGGCATCCTCCACCATTTGCAAGACGACATCGCTGAAATTAATCTCAGACATATCCAGTTTCAAACTGTCTGAATCAGCTTTTGAAAGCAGCAGCAATTTTTCAGTGATGTCAATCAAACGCTCAATTTCCTCGCCCATCAAGCGCAAGCGAATTTGTGCTGGTGAACCACTCTCAAGTTCAGCAATGCCCAACTCCACATGGCCACGCAAAATAGTCAAGGGGGTGCGAAGTTCATGTGAGGCATCAGCAGAAAACCGCTGCGACTGCAGAAAACTGTTGTGCAATCGCCCTCTCAATTCATCAAATACCGCAGTGAACGCGTGGAACTCCTTGTAGTCGGCCTTGACCTCCAGTGGTTCATTGAGGTTTTTGGAAGACAATTTTTGCAAAGTCTGCTTGATGTTGTTGACGGGCTTGAGCAGTAAGAAGCCATCAACCAACTCACCGCCAGCAGCATCAAGGCAATCACAGGGAACACATATTGCATAACGCGGTTTCGTATACCCCAAAGTTCATCCGTGGATTTCGTGACCACCTCTTGCTCTACTAACAACAAGCGCAGGCTTGAGGTTTGCCGCACTGCACTCCACTGCTTTGCATTCAAAGTGAGCCGTGAAAACCCAAAATCAGTCACAGGATTGCCTTGTATCTCACTCCAATTGATATGTGTCGAATGGACTTGCTGGCACAAGGTCGACAAAATGTTGGCTGAAGAGGGGCTTTCGCAATAAACATAGTCTTTGGGCAAACTCTCCATCCAAGATGGCGAACGTGCAGCATCAGCGCATTGCATGAAGTCGTCTTTAGATACGTACTTTTCTGTACATTGCTGCAACACCTTCACCATGCCCGATTGAATGCGCTCATGGATGTATTGGGCAGCAAAGTACTGACTTAGAGAACGATTGAGCAGAAAAACAACCACTATACAGATACAAAATAACAGCATCAAGCGAAGTCTGAATGAATTTCTCACGCTAAACTTTCAAGGTTGATGCGATAGCCCACGCCACGTATGGATTCAATCGGGAATACAGATTTGCTGTTTTTGTCGGAGATCAATTTTTTACGAATCCGCTGAACACACACATCCACTACATTGGTTTGCGGATCAAAGGAGATATTCCAAACATGATGGAGTATTTGTTTGCGCGAAAAAATATAGCCTGGTGAACGCATCAAATAATCCAGCAACATGAACTCACGCTGGCTCAGCACGGCGCTTTGGTTTTGCCAATCAGCTTTGCGCGTCAGGCGGTTCAAGGTGATGCCAGCCACCACGGTTGTCTCTTCATTGTTGCTGGCATTGCGAGCCAACAGGGAACGAATGCGGGCAATCAGTTCTTCGATAAAAAAAGGTTTCGCCAAATAATCATCTGCGCCCAAATCAAAACCATGCAAGCGATCAGGCAAATCGGTCTTGGCACTCAACACAATGAAAGGAGTGGCAATCCCCAAAGCGCGGACTTTATGTAGCAACTCAAAGCCATCCATGTGGGGCAACATGATGTCCAGCACCACCAAATCGTGTTGTCCTTGGGTCACTGTATTGAAGCCAGCGAGGCCATCAGCGACATGCTCGACAACCATGCCAACCGTTGTCAACCCCTGACAGACAAATGACGCTATCTTGGGTTCATCTTCTATCAGCAGAATGCGCATGGTGGGTGATTTAGTTAAATTCCGTCAACAACTGCCCCGCCAAAGCGGACTGGGTTTTCAAACCGTCGTGGTCGGCAATCAACTGGCCATTGACCCAAACACCATGCACTCCTGTGGCCAAGGTGTTTAAACGGGCTGCACCGCCTGGCAGGTCAAACACCCTGTGCTTGGGGCCACGCCCCACGGTTTTGGGGTCGAAGAGCATCAAGTCGGCTGCAAAGCCCATTTTTAAATGACCACGGTCTTTCAAGCCCAGCACTTTCGCTGGTTGCGCGGTCAGTTTGTGAACCGCTTGGGTCATGGTCATCAAGCCTAAGTCTCTGGCCCAGTGGCCCAAGAGGTGCAAGCCAAAACCCGCGTCATTGAAAAAGGTCAAATGCGCACCTGCGTCGCTGAGCGACACCAAGCTGTGGGGGTCGTTCAGCAGCTGACCCACCGCTTGGGTATCGCTGTTCAACAACTGCGCGGTGAACACGGTTTGCAGGTCTTCTGTCAAAGCCAAATCCAGTGCAAAGTCCAAGGCATCTTTGCCCGCCTGTTGGGCCAAAGCCGCCACGCTTTGCTGTTCATACGCTTGGTGATGGGCCAGTGCGGTTTGCACCACATGCACTTTGTCCCATTCGTTGTTGAACAAGCGGAAGGTGGCGGTTTGTGACAACTCGTCTTTCACTGCCTGGCGAAATGAGGCATCGCTCAAGCAGGCCTTCAATGCGTCATGCGACAAGCCCATGGCGGGACGCCAGCTGACCAAACCTTCAACGGGGTAGGCAGAGGCGAACGTGAAATCCATGGTCAAAGGACAGCAGGACACTTGGCCAATCATGGGGACGCCTTGGGCGTTGGCTTGGGCAATGGCGGCCATGTCGTTGAACACTGCTTGGGGGTTGGTGCTGTTGTGCAGCAAGGCCGCCACCATCACCGGCCTGCCGCTGGTTTGTGCCAGCGACTGTAAAAACGACATGGACATCTGACCACCTTTGGTCACCATGTAAACGCCTCGCCCGTGGCTTGCCATGGCGAGGGTGAGTTGCATCATTTCCTCGTCGCTGGCCAAGCGTGAGGGCATGGGGAAACCACCCTCGCCGTTGTGCGCAGGACTGGTGCTGGTGGCAAAACCCAGCGCGCCTGCGGCCATGGCTTCTTTCACCAGTGCGGCCATGGCGTTAATTTCTTCGGGCGTGGCCTCACGTTTATTCGCTTGCTCGCCCATCACCCATGTGCGCACCGAGGAGTGACCTACATAAGCGGCAATATTGATGGCGCTGCCTTTTTGCTTGAGCATGGCCATGTATTCAGGGAAGGTTTCAAAATTCCAATCGATGCCTTGCTTGAGAACGTCTAAGGACATGCCCTCCACTTGGGTGAGGTTGCGCATGGTCAACTCACGGTCTTGGGGACGACAGGGTGCGATGGTGAAGCCACAGTTGCCAATGACCGCGGTGGTGACGCCCATAGCGGGGGAAGGACGCACATACGAGTCCCAAGTGATTTGGGCATCGAAATGGGTATGCGAATCGATGATGCCCGGCATCAAAGCCAAACCCTTGGCGTCGATGGTTTGCTTGGCTTGACCTTCAAAGGCGTTTTCCAATGCCACGATACGGCCTTGGTGCACCGCCACATCTTTGATTTGCGGTTCGTTTAAGCTTCCATCAAACACCAAGGCCTGACGGATGAGCAAGTCAACAGGATGGGATAGGTTCACAGGCGGCATTCAAATCTCACAATGAAATAATTGCAAGAGCCATTATGAAAGCAATTTTGAGTGGTTCAATGCACTGCGCATTCAGGTGTATGACAAACTTTAAATTTATGTCATACTGAGCGTCAACCAAATTAACCATGACGTATGACAAGGAATCACCATGCTGTCTGTTCGACTACCCGAAGCCATAGAGCGTGACTTAAACCAGTATTGCGCGGTTCGCAAACTGAGCAAATCGCATGTGGTTCAAGAAGCTTTGGCCGAGTACCTTGTGGCGGCGAAAACGTCGTCACATGGCAAGCCGCTACC
This sequence comes from Betaproteobacteria bacterium, assembly GCA_009927495.1. Taxonomy (GTDB): domain Bacteria; phylum Pseudomonadota; class Gammaproteobacteria; order Burkholderiales; family Burkholderiaceae_C; genus Limnohabitans. Next base: position 2,332 of record RFMX01000374.1, on the reverse strand, counting down.
TGAGCCGGATTTGTCGTTTCTGGCTGAGGATGATCCGATTCGCAAGTTCATTGGTATTGCCAAAGATGGCATGAGCACGGATGAGCTCATGCGCATGACGCGTGGCGATGATTGGAACCAGCCGTGATTTTGGTAGACACCAATGTGTTTGTGGATGTCATCCACAGAGACCCCATCTGGCTGGACTGGTCGCTCAAAGCATTGAGCAAAGCCCAAACCTCACACATCGTGACCAATTTTGTGGTGTATGCCGAGCTACATACGCACGACACGGCAGGCCCGCACATCGATGCTTTTTTGGATCAGTTGGAGGTGCAGGTGCTGGATATATCTAGGCCAGCCGCTCAGCTGGCCGCCCATGCGTTCAGGTCTTACCGCCAACGCGGCGGCACCAAAACCGGGGTGTTACCTGACTTTTTCATCGGAGCACACGCCCAGGCCGAAGGTTACAAACTGCTCACTCGGGACGCGGGACGCTACAAAACGTATTTCTCAAAGATCAAGCTGATTTGCCCTTGACCACTCAGGCCTTGAGCAAGGCAGCGCTGACCCAACGCGCCAAGTCGGGGGCCGACATCGCCCCAGGCTGTCTGGTCATTTCACGGCCACCCGCAAAAACCGCCAAAGTGGGAATGCTTCGGATGTTGTACTTGGCCGCCAAGCCTTGTTCGTCTTCGGTGTTGACCTTCACAAAGCGGGCTTGGCCTTGCATGTCTTGGCTGACTTTTTCATAAGCCGGCGCCATCATGCGGCACGGGCCACACCATGGGGCCCAAAAGTCCACCACCAGGGGTAAATCGCTTTTGGCCAACTGTGCATTGAACGCGGCTTCACCGAGGTTGTCGGGGTGGGCCGTCAACAAGGGCTGATGGCATTTGCCGCAGTTCAACTCGGCTTGCAGTTTGTCCGAGGGCACGCGGTTGGTGGCGTTGCAGTGGGGACAGACCAAATGCAGGGTGTTCATGGTGCTTGACCTTCAAAGCGCGTTCAAAGGAATTTTGGCGTAGGCAATGCCGTTGTCTTCCTTGGGTGGCAACTCGCCTGCGCGGATGTTGATTTGCACCGCAGGCAAGATGAGCACCGGCATTTCCAAGGTGGCGTCGCGCTTGGTGCGCATCTCGACAAACTGTTCTTCGCTGATGCCGTCGTGCACATGGATGTTCTTGGTTTTTTGCTCGGCCACGGTGCTCTCGAAATTCACGGGGCGTCCATGGGGCGGGTAGTCGTGGCACATGAACAGCCGTGTCTCGGGGGGCAGGCTCAAAATTTTGCGCGTCGATGCGTACAAGGTTTTGGCATCTCCGCCGGGGAAGTCGCAGCGGGCCGTGCCGACATCGGGCATGAACAAGGTGTCACCCACAAATACCGCGTCGCCAAATTGGTAAGCCACGCAAGCAGGGGTGTGGCCAGGCACGTACATGGTGTGACCGGTGAGGCCGCCCACTTGGATGGCATCGCCATCGGCAAACAAATGGTCGAACTGCGAGCCGTCCAATTTGAAGCTGGCTTCCATGTTGAAGATGCCTTTGAACACTTTTTGCACCCCGCTGATGTGGTCACCAATGGCGGTTTGGCCGCCCAGATGCTGTTTCAAATAAGGTGCAGCGCTCAGGTGGTCGGCGTGGGCATGGGTTTCCAAAATCCACTCAACCTTCAAGTTGTTGGTTTTGACGAATTCGATGACTTTGTCGGCCGAGTGGTGGCTGGTGCGGCCCGACTTGGGGTCGTAGTCCAATACCGAGTCGATGATGGCGCAGGCAGAACCCGGTTTTTCGTAAACCACATAGGTGACCGTCCAAGTGGCGGGGTCAAACATGCCGTGAACTTGGGGCATGTAACTGGCTTTGCGCATCGACAACTCCGTTTTAATTAGATTTCATATAATATATTGACTAATATATTGTTTGTCAATATACTTTTCTTATCCCCTTGATTTCACAAAAGAAAAACACCTATGGACACCTCCACCTTGGATCTCGACAAAATGAAAACATCTGCGGGCAAGGCTTGTCAGATGATGAAGGTGCTCTCTAATCCCGACCGCCTGATGCTGCTGTGCCAGCTCTCCCAAGGCGAGAAGCGCGTGGGCGAGTTGGAAGAGATTTTGGGCATCGTGCAGCCCACCCTGTCCCAGCAACTCACAGTTTGCGTGACGAAGAATTGGTAACCACCGCCGCGACGGCAAAAACATTTATTACCGAATAGCCAGCCCCCAAGCACTGGCGGTTATGAACGTTTTATTTGAGCAATTTTGCGGACCCCAAACAGGAGACAACACATGAACATCGACTGGGCACATTTCACCCCTTTGGCCTCCCTCACCGGCGGCATT
>RFMX01000369.1 GCA_009927495.1 Betaproteobacteria bacterium | reverse complement strand
TTCAAAGGCACGGTGCGGTCCAGCACGTAGCGGGCGTATTCGATGACTTTGGCGCCGCGCTTGTCGTTGTAGCCCGGGCCTTTGGCGCAGCCATCGGCTTCAGAAATCACGTCGGTGCCGTACAGCGCGTCGTACAGCGAACCCCAACGCGCATTGGCGCGTTCAAGGCGTAGCGGGCGTTCAGGATGGGCACCACCAATTGGGGGCCGGCTTGCACAGCGAGTTCGGCGTCGACATTGGCGGTGGTGGCTTTGAATTTGGCGGGAACGGGAACCAAGTAGCCGATCTGGGTCAAAAACGCTTGGTAGGCTTTCATATTGGCGATGGGACCGGGGTGGGCTTGGTGCCAAGCGTCAAGCTCGGTTTGCAAGCGGTCGCGTTCGGCCAGCAGGGCCAGGTTTTTCGGGGCCAGGTCAGCGACGATGGCATCAAAGCCGCGCCAGAAGTTGACACTGGTCACACCTGTGCCGGGCAAAACCTGTTGGTCGATGAACTGGTAAAGAGGGGTGGCTACTTGGAGTCGGTAAACAGAGGTACGAGCGGTCATGTTGTGGGTACTGAGAAGTTTGGCCAATAAAAAAACAAAAAGCCATCAAAGGCTGCGTGGTCATTGTAGAGAAAGGCCGCGGACAAATTTTTGGCAGTCCCGCCTCGTAGAATGGCTGAATGCTTTTGGTTCAACATGATTTGCAACTGGCTTTGGCCCAGTCTTTGGAAGCCCTCATGCCGGGTGCGTCAGCCAAGGCGGTGCTAGAGCATCCCAAAGTCGCGGCACACGGCGACTGGGCAGTTACCGCCGCCATGCAATTGGCCAAGCCCTTAAAGCGCAATCCCCGTGAATTGGCTGAGACTTTGCGCCAGTCTTTGCTGGACTCGGATGCGGCCAAGCGCTGGGTGCAAGCCATCGAGATTGCCGGACCAGGTTTCATCAATATTCGATTAACAGCTGAGGCACAGCAGCAAGTGGTGCGTGAGGTCTTGAGCCAAGCGGCGGGCTTTGGCCGACAAGCCGCGCATGGCAAACGTTTGTTGGTCGAGTTTGTGTCAGCCAACCCTACAGGTCCTTTGCATGTGGGCCATGGGCGTCAAGCCGCTTTGGGCGACGCGATTTGCAATTTGTTCGACAGCCAAGGCTGGTCGGTACATCGCGAGTTCTATTACAACGACGCGGGTATGCAAATCCAAACCCTGGCGATCTCCACCCAATGCCGCGCCAAGGGCCTCAAACCAGGCGATGCGGCTTGGCCCGAAAACGCTTACAACGGTGACTACATCGCCGACATTGCCCGCGATTTTTTAGACAAGAAAACCGTGTCAGCGGACGACCGCAGCTTCACCGCCAATGGCAATGTTGACGATTTAGACAATATTCGCGATTTCGCCGTGGCCTATTTGCGCCGCGAACAAGACTTGGATTTGCAAGCCTTTCAGGTCAAGTTCGACCACTATTATTTAGAGTCCAGTCTGTACACCGATGGGCGGGTTGAACAAGCGGTGGCGTCATTGAAAGCCTCAGGCCATACCTACGAAGCAGATGGCGCACTGTGGTTGCGCTCCACCGATTTTGGTGACGACAAAGACCGGGTCATGCGCAAGTCCGATGGCAGCTATACCTACTTTGTGCCTGATGTTGCCTACCACTTGGCTAAATGGGAGCGCGGCTTCACCAAGGTCATCAACATCCAAGGCACCGACCACCACGGCACGATTGCCCGTGTACGCGCCGGTTTGCAAGCCGCCTCACAGCAGCAGGGTTTGGACATTCCTCAAGGCTACCCTGACTATGTGCTGCACACCATGGTGCGGGTCATGCGCGGTGGCGAGGAAGTGAAGATTTCCAAGCGTGCAGGTTCTTATGTGACCTTGCGCGATTTGATTGAATGGACCAGCAAAGACGCGGTTCGCTTCTTTTTGCTCAGCCGCAAACCCGACACCGAGTATGTGTTCGATGTGGATTTGGCGCTGGCACAAAACAACGACAACCCGGTGTTTTATGTGCAGTATGCGCATGCGCGGATTTGCTCGGTGCTGGCCACCTGGGCTGAATCCAGCGGTTTGACGCCTGCGGATTTGGTCGATGTCGATTTGGCGGCTTTGGATTCGCCCACCGCACTGACACTTTTGCGGGTACTGGCGCGTTATCCAGATATGTTGCAACAAGCTTGCGCCGACTTTGCCCCGCATGACGTCATTTTTTACCTGCGCGATTTAGCCTCGGCCTACCACAGCTATTACGATGCCGAGCGTATTTTGGTAGACGACCCCTTGGTACGCCAAGCGCGTGTGGCTTTGGTTGCGGCGGTTGCGCAGGTTTTGCACAATGGTTTAGCGGTTTTGGGTGTGTCAGCGCCTAACCGTATGTAAAGGTCAAGCATGCATTCTTTTTCTCAACAACGCGGCAACACGGTTCTGGGCTTTATTTTGGGCTTGGTGGTGGGTTTGGCGGTGGCCTTGGTGGTGGCGATTTACGTCACCAAGGTACCCATTCCTTTTTTGAACAAAGGCTTGAGCCGCAACGCCGAGCAAGACGCGGCCGAGCAAAAAAAGAACAAAGATTGGGACCCCAACGCCCCGCTGTATGGCAAACCCCCCGCCGCCAATGCGCCTGCATCTGACAAAGCGCCGCTCAGCCCTGCCGCACCGCCCACGCCGTCCCAACCAGCTGAGTCCAGTACTGCGGACCCCTTGGGTGATTTGGCGCTGAGCAAAACGCAAGGTGTCGACGCTTTTTATTATTTCGTGCAGGTCGGTGCTTTCAACGGTAGCGAGGAAGCGCAAACACAGCGTGCCAAGTTGGCTTTGGGGGGCTTTGACCCCAAAATATCCGAACGCGAACAAAACGGCAAAATCGTCTATCGAGTACGTTTAGGACCTTTCGAGACCAAAACCGAGGCCGAAGACGCCCAAACCAAACTTAAAGCCACCAAATTTGAATCCGCCCTGATGCGGGTTCAACGCTGATCTTTTTTCAAGAGGCCCACCATGCAACGCCGCACTTTTTCTGCCCTGACTTTGGGCGCACTTTCTTCCATGCCGTTTGCCCCAGCCGTGGCACAAACTGGTTTTAAGGAAGGCACCGATTACTTCAAACTCAGCCAAGCGGTGCCCACCGAAACGGCCAAAGGCCGTATCGAGGTGTTGGAGTTCTTTTGGTACAACTGCCCGCATTGCAATGCCTTTGAGCCCACGCTCAGTGCTTGGGGCAAAAAACTGCCTAAAGATGTCGAGCTCAAGCGGGTACCAGTGCGCTTTCGCGCCGAATTTGAACCACAGCAACGTGCCTATTACGTGTTGGAAGCCTTGGGCAAAGTCGAAGAGTTGCAAGGCAAGATGTTTGCGGCCATCCATACCGAACGCCAAACCCTCACCACCTTGGAGCCTTTGCTGGTTTGGGCCGAGAAAAACGGTATTCCCAAAAAGCAATTCACCGATTTGTACAACTCATTTACCGTGATCGGCAAGGCCCGCCGCGCCGCGCAGCTGCAAGAGCAGTTCAAGGTCGAGGGAGTGCCAGCATTGGGCGTGGCTGGGCGGTTTTATGTCGATGGCTCCTTGGCCGGCAGCATGGAGCGGGCTTTGCAAGTGGTGGATTTCTTGCTCGGCGAGGTTCGTAAAGGTCGCTGAACGGGACAATTCTGCCCCTACAATGCAAGCTATTCGTCCATCAGCAATTTTCGTGCCTTGAAAAAACTTCTTTACTTGTGTTGTGTCGCTGTGGCTTTGCAAGCGCCCATGCTTGCATGGGCGGAAAAAGCCGACCGTGGCAAGCCCATGAACATCGAGGCAGACAACCTAGACCACGACGAACTCAAACAACTCAGCATCTTCACAGGCAAAGTGGTGGCCACCAAAGGCACCTTGATTTTGCGTGGTGCTCGCTTGGAAGTGCTGCAAGACCCCGAGGGTTACCAATACGGCTTGTTGATCGCCGAGCCAGGCAAAAAAGCGTTTTACCGTCAAAAGCGCGAAGGAATGGACGAATGGATGGAAGGCGAGGGCGAGCGTATTGAGTACGACAGCCGAGCCGACCGAGTCACCCTCATCAACCGTGCGCAGATTCGCCGCTACCGTGGCACGGTGTTGAACGACGACATCACAGGTCAGCGCATCATTTATGAAAACTTGACCGACCAATTCACGGTGGACGGCAAGAACGCAGGCGGCAAACCCAGTGCGGAATCGTCTGGGCGGGTACGCGCGGTGCTCACCCCGCGCAAAAAAGAAGAGGCAGGCAAGTGAATTCCACGCCTGCCCCCATCAGCCGGTTGGTGGCGCAGCATCTGCAAAAGTCCTATATCAGCCGCACCGTGGTGCATGATGTGTCTATTTCGGTAGCCAAAGGGGAGGTGGTAGGTTTGCTCGGACCCAATGGCGCTGGCAAAACCACCTCTTTTTACATGATTGTGGGCTTGTTGCGAGCAGACGCGGGGACCATCACCATCGATGGCCAGTCTGTTGAGAGCTTACCGATTCACCGCCGTGCCCGCATGGGTTTGAGCTATTTACCCCAAGAGGCCTCGATTTTTCGCAAGCTCAATGTGGCCGACAACGTACGCGCGGTGTTGGAGCTGCAAGTCGACAGCCATGGCAAGCCATTGGACAAAAACACCATTGAAACCCGCTTGAATGGTTTGTTGCAAGAGCTGCGCATTGAGCATTTGCGCGATTCACCCGCACCTTCCCTATCGGGTGGCGAGCGTCGCCGTGTGGAAATTGCCCGCGCATTGGCAACCCAGCCGCGCTTTATTTTGTTGGATGAGCCTTTCGCAGGCATTGACCCGATTGCGGTGCTGGAGATCCAACGCATCATTGGCTTTTTGAAAGCCAAGGGCATTGGGGTGCTCATCACCGACCACAATGTGCGCGAAACCTTGGGCATTTGTGACCACGCCAGCATCATCAGCGAAGGCCGTGTGCTGGCCCAGGGCTCGCCTGAAGAAATCGTCAACAACCCAGAGGTACGGCGGGTGTACCTGGGCGAAAACTTCCGCATGTGAGGCCAAGGCGCAGCTTATGAAGCAAGGCCTGTCACTGCGCGTATCCCAGCATCTGGCGCTCACGCCCCAGCTGCAGCAGTCCATTCGCTTGTTGCAACTCTCCACCTTGGAGTTAAGCCAAGAGATCGACCAAATGCTCGACGACAACCCGTTTCTGGAAAAAGAAATGGAAGACTTGGCGCCGCGTGAAGACTTTGGACTCGAACAAGAAAACGCCCAAGCCGCAAGTTCTGAGGCAGAGCCTGAAAGCTGGGATGGCCCGATGGACCGTGTCAGCGAAGTGCGTGTGGAAACCGCCAGTGAGACCACCGCGCCGGTCGACGCTGAAGGTGTCGCCGAGAGCTGGGACGGTGACGGCAGCGTGGAGTTTTCACCCGACGACAGCGAGTGGGGCGGCGATGCACCTGCGCGTAACAACAGCAGCAATGACGATGATGAAAAAGCGCAAGCCACCGAGTTGGCACGCAACCAAGAGTCGCTAACCGCGTTTTTGCACCGCCAAGCCTTGTCACTGCGATTGGACGACACCGACCGCGCGGCTTTGCGTTTTCTCATTGAATCCCTGAACGACGATGGCTATTTGGAAGACAGTTTCCAAACCTTGGCCGAAAGTCTGGCAGGCGACGACTTGGAGCAATGCGAAGAGTTGGTACACCGGTTTCAGGTGGCTTTAAGTCTTTTGCAAAGCTTGGAGCCCACCGGTGTGGGCGCACGCGATTTGGGCGAATGTTTGCGTTTGCAATTGCAAGTCATCCGTGCCGATACCCCAGAGCGCGCCGAGCTACGTGCGTGTGCCTTGGCGATTTGTAAACAACCGCTAGAGTTGCTGGCCAAGCGGGACTTCAAGCGTTTGGCCTTGGCGGTGAATGACACGGAAGCTCAGGTGAAGCTGGCCATGGCGCTGATTGCACGCTTGGAGCCCAAGCCCGGCAGGCGCTTTATCGATGTCGAGCGCAACGTCATCATTCCCGATGTGCTGATCTTGCCGCACGGCACGGACAAACAGGGTTTGCCGCAGTTTCGTGCCATGCTCAACCCCGAGGTGATGCCTCGCCTGAAGGTGAATGACATTTACGCCAACGCCTTGAAGGGCGGCAAGGGCGATGGCCACGCCGGTTTGCAGCAGCGTTTGCAAGAAGCCCGATGGATGATCAAAAACATACAGCAGCGTTTTGACACCATCTTGCGGGTGAGCAATGCCATCACCCAGCGGCAAAAAAGCTTCTTTATTCATGGCGAGTTGGCCATGAAACCCATGGTGTTGCGCGAGATCGCAGAGGAGCTGGGCTTGCACGAGTCCACCATCAGTCGCGTCACCACCGCCAAGTACATGCACACGCCTTACGGCACTTACGAGTTGAAATACTTTTTCGGCTCGGGGCTGGGCACCGACAGCGGCAACAATGCGTCGAGCACCGCGGTGCGGGCTCTCATCAAGCAACTCATTGCCAGCGAAAACCCGAAAAAACCGCTGTCCGACAACCAACTCTCGGACATGCTGAAAGAACAAGGCATCGACTGCGCCCGCCGCACCGTTGCCAAGTACCGCGAAGCCTTGCGCATAGCACCCACCAACCTGCGTAAAGCCCTGTGAATTCCTTGCAATTGTTCGTGCCCTGCGCTGCTGGGGTGGAAAGTTTTTTGGCCTATGAAGTCGCGCAAATCACCGGGCTGCCGGCAAGTGACCTGCAAACCCTGAGGGGTGGCGTGCAACTGCAAGCCTCGTGGCGCGCTGCCATGCAACTCAATTTGCACAGCCGTTTGGGCATGCGGGTGTTGATCCAACTGGCGCACCAACCCTATGCCAGCGAGGATGACATTTACAACGCGGCGAGTGCCGTGGCTTGGGAGATGTGGTTCTCGGCCAAGCAAAGCTTTCGGGTGGAAATCACCGCGCAGCACAGCCCTTTGAAGAGCCTGAATTTCGCCACCTTGCGGGTGAAAGACGCCATTGCCGACCGTTTTCGCGGCAGGTCAGGTGTGCGCCCCGATGTGGACACCCAGCGCCCCGATGTGCGGGTGCATGCCCACCTGACCGACAAGATGTTCACCCTGTACTTGGACGCCACGGGCGAGCCTTTGTTCAAACGCGGCTGGCGCGAAGACAAGGGGGACGCCCCGCTGAAAGAAACCCTGGCCGCCGCCATGCTGGCCGCCAGTGGCTGGAGCATGCCTGTGCTTACCGCGCCTGGGGAAACCCCGCCCGCTGTGCCCTCGGTGGCGGGTGTGGAGCAAGGCCTGCCCCTGTACGACCCTTGTTGCGGCAGCGGCACCATCGTCATCGAGGCGGCACAAATCGCCTGCCGCATGGCAGCTGGTTTGCAGCGGCGCTTTGGTTTCGAAAAATTGCGCATGTACGACGCGCATGTGTGGCGGCAGTTGCAAGACGAGGCCCGTGCCCAACAGTGCGAGCCGCGTGCCCCGGTGTTTGGCAGCGATTTGGCGTTTCGCATGGTCGACTTTGCGCAGCGCAACGCCGAACGCGCCGGTGTGGCCAAGGCTGTGAACTTGCGCGGTGGTGACGCTTTGCAGCGCATGCCGCCCTGCGATGCGCCTGCGGTGATGATGGTCAACCCGCCCTATGGCGAGCGCATTGAAGCCGGTGGTGTGGCAGGTGCGGCCAGCATGGCGCGGGGGGGTCGCGAGGTCGGGCAGGTTGAAGATGGCGGCGAATTCTTCAGCCAACTGGCCAGCCATTGGAAGAAAAACTATGCGGGTTGGCGTGCTTGGGTGCTGACCCCCGACCTGAAGCTGCCAGGCCGCATGCGCCTCAAAGAATCGCGCCGTGTACCGATGTGGAACGGCCCGATCGAATGCCGCCTATTCCGATTCGATTTGATGGCGGGTTCGGCGCGCAAACCTGTTGCTGTCGACCAACCGCCAATTGCGCCATGACACCAGGCTTGGTGACGCCTTCACCAGCGGTGGCCCCGGCCCCTGTGGTGATCGACACCAACATCGTGCTGGATATTTGGGTTTACCTAGACTCGGCTACGCCCTCTCTTTTAAATGCTTTGGAAGAAGGAAAGCTGCACTGGCTGGCCACTGTGTCTATGCGCGAAGAACTGTTGCGGGTCTTGGATTACCCGCACATTGCCCAGCGCCGCAACCGCGAAGGTGTGAGCGCCGAAGCGGTGTTGGCCCACTTTGACCGCTTGGCGCAGATGCACCCCATAGCCCCCAAAGCCCCTTATGTCTGCAAAGACGAGGACGACCAAAAGTTCATCGATTTAGCCGCTGCTCACCAAGCCTTGTTGCTCAGCAAGGATAAGCAGGTGCTGCGACTGACCAGCCGCTTGGCCAGATTGGGCGTGGCTGTACGCCAAAAATGGGTCTTATGTGATTCATAAGTAATAATGATGTATGAATTCAAATTTTTGTAGTCAAACCGCATTCAAAGCTTTGCAAACCCAAGCCCGCACCCACTGGCGCATGGAAGAGGACAGTTTGCACGCTCAGTGGGTGTTTGAAGATTTTGGCTGCGCCATGTCTTTCATGAATTCGGTGGCAGATGTCGCAGAGCGTATGAACCACCACCCCGAGTGGAGCAATGTGTACAACCGTGTCACGGTGCGCTTGACCACCCATGACGCGGGTGGACTCACCCATTTGGACTTTGATTTGGCGCGAGCCATGGACACCTTGGCCACAGTCGTGGGTGAGTGCCCTCAGCCCAGAAGCTGAGATTTAAGTGGTACGCTGCTGCAGCAGTTCCAGCAATTGCCCTAAAGCATGCTTTAGCGTGGCTTGGCGAACAGCGGCGCGGTCGCCTTCAAAGTGGCAAGTCTGCACTTTCACCCAAGCGGTTTCAGCGCCTATCGTGGGCCCCCCGTCAGTCGGCAGTCCCCACGCGAAACACACGGTACCCACCGGCTTGGCGGGGCTGCCGCCTGTGGGGCCAGCAATGCCAGTGACGGCCAGCGCCACTTGGGCCTGAGATTTTTTCAACGCACCCAAGACCATGGCTTGCGCCACTGCTTCGCTGACCGCGCCGTGCTGTTCAATCAGCGCTTTGGGCACACCCAACATATCG
>RFMX01000452.1 GCA_009927495.1 Betaproteobacteria bacterium | reverse complement strand
TTTGGCCGATATCGACCTGCCCAAGGTGGACAAAAGCGTGGTGAATATCGCTGTGGGCAAAGGCTCAGAACATTTGGTGCGCACGGTGTTGCAGCATCAGCTGAAACTGCCAGACGTACAAGCCAGCGGTTTGGTGTGTGACAACACCACTGTGGAGACGATGTACGAGCCAGCTTTTTTGCGCTACCAGCACCATTATGGGCGGGTCAACGGCCAGCATGCACAGGTTTATGCAGGCGTGATGGAGGGCTTGCAGGCGTTTAAAGCGCGAGGATTGCCCATGGCTTGTCTTACCAATAAACCCACTGCGTTCGCCAAAGATTTGTTGGCGCGCAAAGGGCTGGAAGATTTTTTTGGCCATGTGTATGGCGGCGACGCCTTTCCCCGTAAAAAGCCAGATCCCATGCCATTGCTGGAAACCTGCAAAGCTTTGGGCACAACGCCATCGCACACTTTGATGCTGGGCGACTCGCAAAACGATGCCCAAGCCGCCCGTGCTGCTGCCTGCCCCGTGGTGTTGGTCACCTATGGTTACAACCATGGCGAGCCCATACGCGGCGTGGACTGCGACGGTTTCATCGACAGCTTTACCGAACTGCGGTTTTAAGCGCCTTTGGGCGCATTTGTTACACTTTTCCCATGTTTTTACACCTTAACACCCTCACTGGTTGCAATGACCGAGGAGCTTGGCCTTGGCGTCGCCAGCCCTGCTCGGCAGTGTGGGTGTTGGCTTAAACCCTTTACTGCCTCCTTCTCTTGCGCCTTGCATAGGCGCTGCATATCAATCTAGAAAGCCCTGAGGGGCTGAGCTGTGGAGGCTCTGGTGTCATGACAGAAATCGAATTCAATCAACTTTCAAAGCAAGGCTTTAACCGCATTCCCTTGATGCTGGAAGCTTTTGCCGACTTAGAAACCCCGCTCTCGCTGTACCTCAAGCTGGCTTTTCACCAAGACGCAGGAAAGCACAGCTTTTTGCTCGAATCGGTGGTGGGTGGCGAGCGTTTTGGTCGCTACAGCTTCATTGGCTTGCCTGCGCGTACTCTGCTCAGGGCCAGTGGTTTTGGAGAGGCTGCGCACACCGAGGTGGTGACCGATGGTGTGGTGGTGGAAACCGACCATGGCAACCCGTTGGACTTTATTGCCCATTACCAAGCACGTTTCAAGGTGGCATTGCAACCTGGCATGCCGCGTTTTTGTGGCGGTTTGGCAGGCTACTTTGGTTACGACACGGTGCGTCACATTGAAAAGAAATTGGTGCACAGCTGCCCACCCGACAGCTTGGGCTGCCCCGATATCTTGCTGATGCAAACCGAAGAGTTAGCAGTGATTGACAACCTATCAGGCAAGCTGTCTTTGCTGGTCTATGTTGACCCTGCATTGGCTGATGCCTACCAGCTTGGTCAGCAGCGTTTGCAGCAACTCAAAGACATGCTGAAGAAACCGGTGCTGGCGCCAGAACTGAAAGCTTCCCAAGTTCATGCCCCTGAGCGCCTTTTTGCCAAAGCCGATTATTTGAACGCCGTTGAACGCGCCAAGGCTTTGATCGAGGCGGGTGACTTCATGCAGGTGCAAGTGGGGCAGCGCATCCAAAAGCGCTTCACCGAAAGTCCTTTGTCGCTTTACCGCGCCTTGCGTTCTTTGAACCCCAGCCCTTATATGTACTACTACCACATGGGTGACTTCCATGTGGTGGGGGCCTCGCCTGAAATTTTGGTGCGTCAAGAAACCACGCCCGAGGGCAACAAGGTCACCATCCGCCCCTTGGCGGGTACCCGGCCCCGGGCCGCCACGCCCGAGGCAGACTTGGCCACCGAGCACGAACTCATCAACGACCCCAAAGAACGCGCCGAACATGTGATGCTGATCGACC
>RFMX01000335.1 GCA_009927495.1 Betaproteobacteria bacterium | reverse complement strand
CAAAGAACTCGGCGTACGCACCCTGTTCAACATCCTGGGGCCGCTCACCAATCCGGCCTCTGCGCCCCACATCTTGATGGGCGTGTTCCACCCCGATTTGGTGGGTATTCAAATACGCGCCTTGCAACGCTTGGGCGCTGAACACGCGCTGGTGGTGTATGGGCGAGACGGCATGGACGAGGTGAGTTTGGGTGCGTCCACTTGGGTGGGTGAATTGAAAAACGGTGACATCACCGAGTACGAAATCCACCCTGAAGACTTTGGCTTGACCATGGCCAGCCACCGCGCTTTGCGGGTGGACACGCCCGAGGAGTCGCGTGACATGGTGCTGGCGGTGTTGGACAACCAAGCCGGTCCAGCGCGTGACATCGTCGCCCTCAATGCTGGCATTGCCTTGTACGCCGCCAACGTCGCGCCCACCATGGCCGCTGGCATTCAACGGGCCCAAGCCGCTTTGGCTGATGGGTCGGCCAAAGCCAAATTGGCACAATGGACGCAATTCACCGCCCAACACGCCCAGGCGTGACACACACAAAGGCCTTTCCGTGAGCGACATCCTGAACAAAATTGTCCAAACCAAGCACGAAGAAGTCGCGCTTCGAAAGCGCGCCGTGTCTTTGGCGTCGGTCCGCGCAGATGCGCAAAGCCGTGTGCTGACCCGTGACTTTGAAGGCGCTTTGCGCCGCAAAATCGCTGCCGGTCAGGCCGCCGTCATCGCTGAGGTGAAAAAAGCCAGTCCGTCCAAAGGCCTGTTGCGCGAAGACTTCATCCCCTCTGATATCGCCCAAAGCTATGCCATGGGTGACGGCAAAGTCAGCGCGGCGTGTCTTGTCGGTCCTCACCGATCAGCATTATTTCCAAGGCAGCAATGACTACCTCAAGCAAGCCCGTGCCTCTTGCGACTTGCCGGTGCTGCGCAAAGACTTCATGGTTGACCTCTACCAAATCTACGAGTCACGCGCCATGGGTGCCGACTGCGTGCTGCTGATTGCAGCTTGTTTGGACGACGCGCAAATGGCCGAATTCGAGGCTGTCGCTCGCAGCCTGGACATGGCCGTGTTGGTCGAGGTGCATGACCGCGCAGAGCTTGACCGCGCCTTGAAACTCAAGACCCCTTTGGTCGGCGTGAACAACCGCAACCTGCGCAGCTTCGAGGTGTCGCTGGACACCACCCTCGAGTTGATGGGCCATTTGCCCCCCGACAAACTGCTGGTCACCGAAAGCGGCATCTCCTCCCGCGAAGACGTATCTCGTTTGCGTTCGGCAGGCGTACATGCGTTTTTGGTCGGCGAGGCCTTCATGCGGGCGCCCGAACCGGGCGAGGCTTTGGCTGCTTTGTTCGGTGACTGATCACAACCGTTTGCAATTTGCCGACCCTCGGGCTTGGCCAGTTCATCCTTCTTGGCAAGACTTAGCCAACAGGTTTTGGCTCAGCCAGCAAGGTCAGGCCTTGTTGGCTTTTTTGCAGCACCGCCTTCAAGCGGGTGCATTGGTATACCCCCCTGAACCTCTTCGCGCCTTGAGATTAAGCCCATTGCCCGATGTCAAAGTGGTCATATTGGGCCAAGACCCTTACCACGGCATGGGGCAGGCTGAGGGCTTGGCTTTTTCGGTGCCCTCGGGGGTGACAACCCCACCATCACTCCGCAATATCTTCAAAGAATTGCAGCGAGACCTAGGCCAAGCCCCACCTTTTGAGGCCAGCCTGAGTCCTTGGGCTGCAAATGGGGTGTTGTTGCTCAATACCTGTTTGACTGTGGAGTATGGTTTGCCAGCCAGTCATGCCAAACAAGGTTGGGAGGCGCTCACTGATGCAATTATTCAAGCCATTGCTGAATATTCTGAGGCGTGCGTTTTCATGTTGTGGGGCGCGCATGCGCAGTCCAAGGCTACTTTGATCGCCCAAGCCACAAGCCACAAATCTTCAACTTGTTTGGTTTTACAGGCTAACCATCCCTCGCCCTTGTCCGCTTTGCGTGGACCGCAACCCTTCATAGGCTGTGGACATTTTTCTAAGGCTCGGCAGTGGTTGCAAGCAAAAGGAATGTCAATGGACTGGCGTCTAGAGAGGTAAAAACCGCAACTGCTTGTAAGAATTGGTATTTTTCTGGCCTCATCGCCTTTTTTGGCGGGTTAGATA
>RFMX01000368.1 GCA_009927495.1 Betaproteobacteria bacterium | reverse complement strand
GGTCACCCAATCCGCCACCGACCACAATGCGGTGGTGAACGGTTTGTATGCGGTGGGCGAATGCTCTTGCGTGTCGGTGCATGGTGCCAACCGCTTGGGCACCAACTCTTTGCTCGACCTGTTGGTGTTTGGTAAAGCGGCGGGAAACCACATCGTCGATTTCCACCAGAAAAACAAAAACCACAAACCATTGCCTGCTGATGCAGCTGACCGCACACTGGCACGTCTGGACCGTTTGCAAAACGCCACCAGCGGCGAGTATGCCCAAGACGTGGCCAACGACATTCGCGCCACCATGCAGCTGCATGCAGGCGTGTTTCGTACCCAAGCCAGTTTGGATGAAGGGGTTGGCAAGATTGCTGCATTGCGCGAACGTGTGCAAGCCATTGGCCTGCAAGACAAATCGCAGATCTTCAACACGGCACGTGTGGAAGCCTTGGAGGTGGAAAACCTCATCGAATGCGCCCAAGCCACCATGGTGTCTGCTGCTGCACGCCGTGAAAGCCGTGGCGCCCACACTGTTGACGATTACGCGAATACGCCCCAACACCCCAACGGCCGCAACGACGAAGAGTGGTTAAAGCACAGCCTGTGGCACAGCGACAGCAACAGCCTGACCTACAAGCCCGTCAAATTGCAACCGCTGACCACCGAAAGCATTCCTCCCAAAGTCAGGACCTTCTAAATGAAACGCACCTTCAAGATTTACCGCTACGACCCTGAAAAAGACGCTAAGCCCTATATGCAAACCATCGAGGTTGAACTCGACGGCCATGAGCGCATGTTGCTTGACGCCTTGATGAAGCTCAAAGCGCAAGACCCCACGTTGTCGTTTCGTCGCTCCTGCCGCGAAGGTGTGTGTGGCTCAGACGCCATGAACATCAATGGCAAAAACGGTTTGGCTTGTCTCACCAATATGCTCACCCTGCCTAGCGTCATCACCTTAAAGCCACTGCCTGGCTTGCCGGTCGTGCGTGACCTGATCGTAGACATGACACAGTTCTTCAACCAGTACAACTCCATCAAGCCTTATTTGGTGAATGACACCCTGCCGCCTGAAAAAGAACGCCTGCAGTCGCCCAAGGAGCGTGAAGAGCTCGACGGTTTGTACGAGTGCATTTTGTGCGCCAGTTGTTCAACCAGCTGCCCCTCGTTTTGGTGGAACCCCGACAAGTTTGTCGGTCCCGCTGGTTTGCTGCAGGCCTATCGCTTCATTGCTGACAGCCGCGACCACGCCACCGCTGAGCGTTTGGACAACCTAGAAGACCCCTACCGCTTGTTCCGTTGCCACACCATCATGAACTGTGTCGATGTATGCCCCAAGGGTTTGAACCCCACCAAAGCCATTGGCAAGATCAAAGAGCTGATGGTGAGTCGCACGGTTTAAATGGACGACAAGCCTTTCGATGCCCTGTCGGATGCTGATGCATTACCCGCAGCGGCGCTTAGCAAATTGCGTTGGCGATGCCGCCGCGGTTTGCTGGAGAACGATTTGTTCATCGAGAGGTTTTTCAACCGACATGCACCTGACATGACCGTAGGTCATGCTCGGAGCATGTATGCCTTGATGGAATTGGCAGACAACGATTTATTGGATGTGTTTTTGGGAAGACCCCACACCCAAGCAGTCGCTCAACAAGAAGAAGTGAAAGCCCTACTGTGCCTGATGCAGGCATGAGAAATACCAACAGGAAAGACCTATGAAACTCGCCAACTACTCCGCTACGCTGTCGTTTAGCAACGGAACGCCCAGCATCGATATCCCCGTTTACAACGGATCTATTGGCCCTGATGTCATGGATATTCGCAAGCTCTATGGACAAACTGGCATGTTCACCTACGACCCAGGTTTCTTGTCCACCGCGTCTTGCCAATCAGCCATCACCTACATCGATGGCGACAAAGGTGAACTGCTTTACCGTGGCTACCCCATCGAGCAATTGGCCACCAACTGCAACTTTTTAGAGACCTGCCATTTGCTGTTGTATGGAGAATTACCCAACGCACAACGCAAACATGAATTCACGCAAACCGTCACGCACCACACCATGGTGCATGAACAGTTGCAATTCTTCTTGCGAGGTTTTCGCCGTGACGCCCACCCCATGGCCGTGTTGACTGGCTTGGTAGGTGCCTTGTCGGCCTTCTACCATGACAGCACCGATATCAACAACGCCGAACACCGTGAAATTGCTGCGATTCGCCTGATCGCCAAGATGCCCACCTTGGTGGCCATGGCTTACAAATACGGCATCGGTCAACCTTTCCTCTACCCGCAAAACGATTTGTCCTACGCGGGTAATTTCTTGCGCATGATGTTTGGCACACCTTGTGAACCCTATGTGGTCAACCCTGTGCTTGAACGCGCCATGGACCGCATCTTCACACTGCATGCCGACCACGAGCAAAACGCGTCCACCTCCACCGTGCGTTTGTGCGGCTCTTCTGGCACCAACCCGTTTGCAGCGATTGCCGCTGGTGTGGCATGTCTGTGGGGACCTGCCCACGGCGGCGCGAACGAAGCTTGCTTGAATATGTTGGAAGACATTCAAGCCAATGGCGGTATCGCCAAGGTCGGCGAGTTCATGGAGAAAGTCAAAGACAAAAACTCCGGCGTGAAACTCATGGGCTTTGGCCACCGCGTCTACAAAAACTATGACCCTCGCGCCAAGTTGATGCAAGAAACCTGCGACGAGGTATTGAAAGAACTGGGGCTGGAAAACGACCCCCTGTTCAAACTGGCCAAAGCTTTGGAAAAAATTGCTCTAGAAGACGAGTATTTCGTTAGCCGCAAGCTCTACCCCAATGTGGACTTCTACTCTGGCATCGTGCAACGTGCCATTGGCATTCCTGTGAACTTGTTCACTGGCATTTTTGCGCTGGCCCGCACTGTGGGTTGGATCGCCCAACTCAATGAAATGATTGGCGACCCTGAGTACAAAATCGGACGCCCACGCCAGTTGTTTACCGGGTCAGTCAAGCGTGATGTGCCGCCACTGAACAAACGCTGAAATGTCCTTTTGGCTGGTTATAGTCGGCCAGTTTGTTCATACTTAGGGGCTGTCATGACTGTTGTAAGAAAAGCTGTTTTCCCTGTGGCCGGATTGGGTACACGCTTTTTACCCGCCACCAAAGCCAGCCCCAAGGAAATGCTTTGCGTGGTAGACAAGCCACTCATCCAGTACGCAGTGGAAGAAGCTGTGGAAGCCGGTATCACCGAAATGATTTTCGTCACCGGTCGAAGCAAGCGCAGCATTGAAGACCATTTCGACCGCTCCTTCGAACTTGAACACGAGCTAGAAGCCAAACACAAAACCGAGTTACTTAACTTGGTACGCAACATCAAACCCGCTCACGTCAACTGCGTGTACGTGCGACAACCCGAAGCCTTGGGCCTAGGTCATGCGGTCAATTGCGCAGCTTCTTTGGTAGGCAATGAGCCGTTTGCGGTGGTACTGGCAGACGATTTGCTGGACCATCAACCCGGTGTGCTCAAGCAGTTGGTGGGTATCTACGAGCATTACCGCTCTTCGGTGATTGCGGTGGAGAAAATCCAGCCAGCACAAAGCAAGTCGTATGGCGTGGTGGCGGGCATTGCTGCAGGTGAACGCCTGACCAAGTTATCCGATATTGTGGAAAAGCCCGAACCCCAAAATGCACCTTCAGACCAAGGGGTGGTGGGTCGCTACATTTTCAATCCCAGTATTTTTCAACATATTGCTCAGCTTAAACCTGGCGCTGGTGGTGAATACCAACTAACTGACGCCATCCAAAGCTTGCTTAAGCTGGAAGCGGTGTATGCCTATGCTTATGAAGGTGTGCGCTACGACTGTGGCAGCAAGATCGGGTTTTTAAAGGCCTCGGTGGAGTTTGCTTTGCGCCACCCTGAAACCGGTGCTGATTTCAGGGCTTACCTCAAAAGCCTGTCGATCTGATTCAGCGGCCAATACCAAAGTAATCGAAACCGCGCTCACGCATACGCGCAGGTTCGAACAGATTGCGACCGTCAAAAATCACTGGGGTTTTCAGCGAAGTTTTGAGGCGGTCGAAATCGGGCACGCGAAAATTTTTCCACTCGGTCATGATGACCAAGGCGTCTGCACCCATCAAGGCGGCTTCTTTGGTGCCGCACAGCATCAGGTCTGACCTATCGCCATAAATATGCTGGGTTTCTTCCATGGCAGCAGGGTCAAACGCTTGCACACGGGCACCGGCTTGCCACAAAGCCTCCATCACCACCCGACTGGGCGCTTCACGCATATCGTCGGTATTAGGCTTGAAAGACAAGCCCCACAAGGCAAAAGTTTTGTTTTGTAAGCCATCTTTGAAATAGTGTTTGATTTTTTCAAACACCACATGCTTTTGCGCTTGGTTACGCGATTCAACGGCGTTGAGTATCCAAGGCGCATAACCCAAGCCCTCCGCAGTCTTGACCAAAGCGCTGACGTCTTTGGGGAAACAACTGCCGCCATAGCCTGCACCAGGGTAAATAAAGTGATAGCCAATGCGTTGGTCGCTGCCTATGCCTTGACGCACCGACTCGATATCCGCACCCACCAGTTCGGCGATATTGGCCATTTCATTCATGAAACTGATCTTGGTGGCCAACATGCAGTTGGCAGCGTATTTGGTCAGTTCTGCGCTTCGCACATTCATGACAATCACTTTGTCATGGTTGCGGTTAAAGGGTTCGTACAACTCACGCAGAATTTTTTCGGCTTTGGCACTTTCGGTGCCAATGACAATGCGGTCGGGTCTTTGGCAGTCAGCAACAGCAGCACCTTCTTTTAAAAACTCTGGGTTAGAAACCACGTCAAATTCAAAGCTTGCGCCTCTCTCTTTCAAGGTTTGCGCGACCATGGCGGTTACTTTGTCAGCCGTACCCACGGGTACGGTGGACTTGTCGACGATGACGGTGTATCCCGTCATATGCGTGGCAATGGTTTTAGCAACGGCTAAAACGTATTTCAAGTCGGCGCTGCCGTCTTCATCGGGAGGGGTGCCGACTGCGATGAATTGCACATCGCTTTGCTCAACCGCCGACTTGGCGTCTGAGGTGAACAGCAAACGGCCTTCAGCAAAATTGCTTTTCACAATAGGCTCTAAGCCAGGCTCAAAAATGGGAATTTCGCCTTTGCGCAAACGGGCCAGTTTGTTTTCATCGATATCGACGCATATGACGGTGTGCCCAGCATCAGCCAACACAGCACCTTGCACCAAGCCCACATAACCCGTACCAAATACTGCTATTTTCATAAT
>RFMX01000137.1 GCA_009927495.1 Betaproteobacteria bacterium | reverse complement strand
CTGGTCATTTTGGGCTTGATTGATGTGGTGATGATCTCCAACCTCCTCATCATGGTGATTGTGGGCGGCTATGAAACCTTTGTCTCACGCATGTATTTGGAGCAACACCCCGACCAACCAGAATGGCTCAGCCATGTGAACGCTTCTGTGCTGAAGGTGAAATTGGCCATGGCCATCATCGGCATTCGTCCATCCACCTGCTGAAAACCTTCATCAACGCCGCGAACTACGATGACAAAGTGCTTATTTGGCAAACCATTATTCATATTGCTTTCTTGCTCAGCGCCATGGCGATTGCCTACACCGACAAACTGTTGAACCAAACCCGTGTCATTGGCAATGAAGCCGATGCACATCACTGAGCCACGCCAAGACACCATGACCAACATTACCCAAAGCGACTTGATCGAATCCGTTGCCGCTGCCCTGCAATACATCAGCTACTACCACCCTGCTGACTACATCGCGCATCTGGCACGCGCCTACGAGCGTGAACAAAGCCCTGCCGCCAAAGACGCCATCGCTCAAATCCTCACCAACAGCAAGATGAGCGCCACGGGACACCGCCCGATTTGCCAAGACACCGGCATCGTGAATGTGTTTTTGAAAGTGGGCATGGGTGTGCGGTTCGAGGGTTTTGCTGGCGGGCTGGACGACGCCATCAACGAGGGCGTGCGCCGCGCCTACAACCACCCCGACAACCGCTTGCGTGCCAGCGTGGTTGCGGACCCGCAATTCGCTCGCAAAAACACCGGCGACAACACGCCTGCGGTCATCTTCACCGAACTGGTACCCGGCAACACCTTGGAAGTAACAGTCGCGGCCAAGGGCGGCGGCAGCGAAAACAAAAGCAAGATGGTGATGCTCAACCCCAGCGACAGCTTGGTGGACTGGGTGTTGAAAACCGTGCCCACCATGGGTGCGGGCTGGTGCCCCCCGGCATGCTGGGCATTGGCATCGGTGGCACCGCCGAAAAAGCCGTGCTCATGGCCAAAGAAAGTTTGATGGACGACTTGGACATGCA
>RFMX01000266.1 GCA_009927495.1 Betaproteobacteria bacterium | reverse complement strand
GTGATTGGCAGTGTGTTGTTTGGGGCTGGTTGGGGCTTGGCGGGTTTTTGCCCAGGCCCTGCGTTGGTCTCCATGGCCGATGGTCAGCCTAAAGCCTTGGTATTTGTCCTCGCTATGTTGGTTGGCATGTTGGGATTTGAGTTGATGGACCGTTATGTCCACGCACCTCGCAAAGCCAGCATTCATCCGACCTGATACCCAGCGCTACCGATGACTCAAGCCACCCGCTGGTTGCCCGCCCTGCCCATGATTGAATGGGCTCGCAATTACAACCGAGACACCTTCACCAACGACGGGGTGGCGGCGCTGATCGTCACCATCATGCTGATCCCGCAAAGCTTGGCTTATGCCTTGCTCGCAGGCTTGCCGCCAGAGGTGGGTTTGTATGCCAGCGTGGCGCCCTTGCTGCTCTATGCGGTCTTGGGCAGCAGCCGTGTCTTGGCCGTGGGCCCCGTGGCGGTGGTGTCTCTCATGACCGCTGCCGCAGTTGCTGAGCACGCCGCTGCGGGTACGCACGCCTATTGGCAAGTGGCCATCACCTTGGCGTTTTTGTCAGGCGGCATGTTGCTGATCATGGGTTTGTTACGCTTGGGATTTTTGGCCAACTTTTTAAGCCATCCGGTCATCTCGGGTTTCATCTCTGCGTCAGGTTTGCTGATTGCGCTCAGCCAAATGAAAACCCTCATGGGCGTGAAAGCCGAGGGGCATAACTTTATAGACCTGTTGTTGGCCTTGGTTCATCAGGCAGCTAACACTCACCTGCTGACCCTGATCGTTGGCATCGCGGCCACCGCATTTTTGTTTTGGGTGCGCAAGGGCTTGAAGCCTTTGCTCATCTACGCAGGTTTGACGCCTACACTCGCCGATGTGCTGGCCAAAGCGGGCCCGGTGGTGGCGATTGCTCTGACCACCGTTTTGGCTTGGTCACTCGACTGGCAGGGCCTTGGCATGAAGTTGGTGGGCACGGTGCCGCAAGGCTTGCCACCCCTCACCGCCCCTTTGTGGGATTTGGCTTTGTGGCAAGAGCTGCTGGTGCCAGCCTTGCTGATTAGCGTGGTGGGCTTTGTGGAGTCGGTGTCGGTGGGTCAAACCTTGGCGGCCAAACGCCGCCAAAGGATTGAACCCGACCAAGAATTGGTGGCCTTGGGTGCCAGCAATTTGTCAGCGGCCTTCACAGGCGGTTTTCCCGTCACCGGCGGTTTTGCGCGTTCGGTGGTCAACTTTGACGCAGGTGCTGTCACCCCCGCAGCCGGTGTGTACACCGCGGTGGGCATCACCTTGGCCTCGCTGTTTTTAACGCCTGCGCTGTATTACCTGCCACAAGCCACTTTGGCGGCGACCATCGTCGTGGCGGTGTTGTCGCTGGTGGACTTCGGGATGTTGAAATCCACTTGGCGATTCTCCAAACTGGACTTTTTGGCCGTGGCCACCACCTTACTGGCCACCCTGTTGGTAGGCGTGGAAAGCGGGTTGGTCATGGGTGTGGTGGTGTCCTTGGCGCTGTTTTTGTTCAGAGCCAGCCGCCCCCACATCGCCACCGTCGGCTTGGTGCCCGGCACTGAGTATTTCCGCAATGTCACCCGTCACGACGTGTTGGTCAGCCCCAAGCTGGTCTGCCTGCGGGTGGACGCCAGCCTGTTCTTTGCCAATGCACGGGGAGTGGAAGACCGCATCAACGCCGAGGTGGCTGCCCGCCCTGCGTTGGAACATGTACTGTTGCAATGCTCGGCCGTCAACGACATCGACGCCAGTGCTTTGGAAAGCTTGGAGGCGATTGCCAGCCGCTTGAAAGACTCGGGCATCGCCCTGCACTTCTCGGAAATCAAAGGCCCGGTGATGGACAAGCTCAACACCACCAACTTTTTGCAGCACTTGCATGGCCAGGTGTTTCTCACCAACTACCAAGCCATTCAGGCTTTGACGCCTGAAGTCATTCAGCGTTAAAGGTGATAGCTATAATTTTTTTACAGCTAATTCACTCTATAAGGGCACTACCTTGGCAACCACTTCCTGTTTTGCAGCCCTTGCCTCTGACCAAGACTTGGTTCTCCATCAGATAGAGCGCAGACGTATTGGCCCCAAAGACGTGGCCATCGATATTGCTTTTTGCGGTGTGTGTCACACCGATTTGCATTTCGCGAAAAACGATTGGGGGCGCAGCAACTACCCGCTGGTTCCAGGCCACGAAATTGTGGGCACAGTCAATGCCGTCGGCGCTGATGTCAAAAAATTCAAACTCGGCCAAAAAGTGGCGGTTGGCTGTTTTGTCAACTCCTGTCACACCTGCAGTTCCTGCGCAGTCGATTTGGAGCAGTACTGCCTCAAAGGCGTCACCGGCACCTACAACGCCGTAAGCGCCGACCCAGGCGGCTTCACCTATGGCGGTTACGCCAAGCACATTGTGGTGGACGAGCATTTCGTGCTGCGTATGCCGGAGGGCTTGGACTTGGCAGGCGCGGCTCCCTTGCTGTGCGCAGGCATCACCACCTATTCACCACTCAAACATTGGAACATCCAAGCGGGCATGCACGTGGGCGTGATTGGTTTGGG
>RFMX01000092.1 GCA_009927495.1 Betaproteobacteria bacterium | reverse complement strand
ATTCGAACTGATGACCTACCGCTTACAAGGCGGTTGCTCTACCAACTGAGCTAAATCGGCACTGTATATATTCTAACCACAACACCTCTTTGCAAAATTATTTGATGCGCTTGAGTTGTGGCCGACTGCCTGGGTTGGGATGCGGCGGCTTGGGAGGATCAGTCGGGTCGTCTGTGTCTTGCGTTTGGTGCGAGCTTGCAGGGCTCAAACTCACAACTGGCTTGATCGCAGACACCAAACCTCTAGGCTCAGCATCTTCTGCCTCAGCGCTGGAGGCACTTGGGGCGGGAAAAGCCATGCCTTGGCCATTTTCGCGAGCATAAATTGCAATCACCCTGGCGATCGGAACACTGATCTCTCTTGCCACACCGCCAAATCGGGCTTTGAAAACCACAAACTCATTGCCCAGTTGCAAATTACTGGTGGCGTCAAAACTGATGTTGAGAACAATCTCGCCGTTGTTGACGTACTCCCTGGGGACCTGAACGCTGTCATCAACCATCACAGCAATGTAGGGCGTGAGACCATTGTCGGTACACCACTCGTGCAATGCACGAACCAAATAGGGTCGCGTGGAAGATGACTGCGCAATGTTGATCATGTCAGCAGCTTATTTACGCATCACTTTCTCTGAAGGCGTCAATGCTTCAATGTAGGCTGGTCTGGAAAAAATACGCTCGGCATACTTCAGCAAAGGAGCAGCGTTCTTGGACAACTCGATGCCGTAATGGTCTAAGCGCCACAGCAAAGGTGCAATGGCCACATCGAGCATGGAGAAGTTGTCGCCCAACATGAATTTGTTCTTTAAGAAAACAGGGGCGAGTTGTGTCAAACGATCGCGAATGTGTGAACGGGCTTTTTCAAGCACTTTTTCATTGGCCTTTTGACTGCGCGACTCTATTGTCATCACATGCGCAAACAGTTCTTTTTCAAAATTCAACAGAAACAAGCGCACACGGGCGCGGTCGACAGGATCGCCGGGCATCAACTGAGGATGGGGAAAACGTTCGTCAATGTATTCGTTGATGATGTTCGATTCATACAAAATCAAATCACGCTCAACCAAGATGGGTACTTGCCCATATGGATTCATGACATTGATGTCTTCTGGTTTGTTGTAGAGATCAACATCACGGATTTCAAAGTCCATGCCCTTTTCAAAGAGCACGAATCTACATCTGTGAGAAAAAGGACAAACTGTCCCCGAGTACAAAACCATCATGAGATTGGCTCCTGAAAGGCTAAAGGTTTAATGGGCTAGCCAATGCCCATTGTAAGAACCCGCACAAGGCGGGCTGAAAGCACAGTTAAATCAGCGAATGTCTTTCCAATAAGAAGCATTCAATCGCCAAGCAATGACCATAAAGATCAACAAAAATAGCATGACCCAAACGCCAATTTGAACGCGGCTATTTTGATTTGGCTCAGCCATCCATTGCAAGTAACTGACCAAATCACCTACTGCTTGATCATACTCACGCGCAGTCATTTTGCCTGGAGTGATCTGTTCCCAGCCTTTCAAAGCATGGGTGGTGTGACCATGATGCTCCACATCTTCATAAATAGGACGGCGTTGTCCTTGCAACTCCCATAAAACATGGGGCATACCAACATTGGGGAAAGCCAAGTTGTTCCAACCCGTGGCCTTGGTGTCATCGCGGTAGTAAGTGCGCAAATAGGTGTAGATGTAGTCAGCCCCTGTTCCGCCACTGCCTGAACGCGAACGGGCAATCAGGGTTAAATCGGGAGGGTTACCACCAAACCAGTCTTTGCCTTGCTTGGCGTCCATGCTGATCTTCATGGTGTCACCGACTTTATCGGTGGTGAAAAGCAAATTGTCTTTAATTTGCTTTTCTGTCAAGCCGATGTCCTTGAGGCGATTAAACCGCATATAGGAAGCCGCATGGCAGTTCAAGCAGTAGTTGACAAATATTTTTGCGCCATTTTGCAGGGCGCTTAGATCATTGAGCTTGTTGGGTGCTTTGTCCCAAGGAATGGAGTCTGTGCTTGCAAAAGCGGGCAAAGCCATGCCCAAAACCATAGATACAACGATTAGAAATTTTTTCATAACTGAATGCTCCAGGTTCGCTCAGTGCGCCACAAAGTTCACACGATCGGGAACCGGTTTGGTCTGACCCAAGGTACTCCACCAAGGCATCAACAAGAAGAAACCAAAATAATACAAGGTACCCAATTGAGACACCCGCTCACCTAGGGTTGAAGGTGGTTGAATACCCAAATAGCCAAGGACAAAGAAGTTAACCACAAAGATGGCATACAAGTAAACATGCCAATCTGGACGGAATCGAATGGATTTAACGGCGCACTTGTCGAGCCAAGGCAAGAAGAAAAGAATGATGACCGAGCCACCCATGACCACCACGCCCCAGAACTTGGCGTCAATAGCCAACATCAAAGCGACACCCACCACGGCAGCCCCAACCACCACAGCTTTGTACATGTTACTGATCTTGGCGCGGGTCGCACCCAAATAAGCGGCCGCCAAGACACAGACAATCAACGCATACATCATCTCGCCTGTAATTGCACGCAGCATGGAATAGTAAGGCGTGAAATACCAAACCGGTGCAATATGCGCGGGGGTTTTCAGTGGATCAGCAGGTATGAAATTGTTGTATTCCAAAAAGTAACCGCCTAACTCGGGTGCGAAAAAGATAATCGCGCAAAACACCAGCAAAAAGGCGGTGACACCCAAAATATCGTGAACGGTGTAGTAAGGGTGAAAAGGAATGCCATCTAAGGGGCGGCCTTTTTCATCTTTGTGTGCTTTGATTTCAACACCATCGGGGTTGTTAGAACCCACTTCATGCAAAGCGATGATGTGCGCCACGACCAAACCCAAAAGGACCAAGGGCACAGCAATCACGTGAAAAGCGAAGAAGCGGTTCAAGGTGGCGTCGCCCACCACATAGTCACCACGAATCAGCAAAGCCAAATCTGGTCCGATGAAGGGGATGGCTGAGAAAAGATTCACAATCACTTGCGCACCCCAGTAGGACATTTGCCCCCAAGGCAGCAAATAGCCCATGAAGGCTTCGCCCATCAAGGCCAAAAAGATGGCGCAGCCAAATAACCAAACCAATTCACGGGGTTTTCTGAATGATCCGTAAATCAGGCCACGGAACATATGCAAGTAAACCACCACAAAAAAGGCCGAGGCACCGGTTGAGTGCATATAACGAATGAGCCATCCGTAGGGAACATCGCGCATGATGTATTCCACGGAAGCAAACGCCGAGGCGGCATCTGGCTTGTAGTGCATCACCAAAAAAATGCCGGTGAGAATTTGAATCACCAACACCAGCAAGGACAAAGCACCAAAGAAGTAGAAAATATTGAAATTTTTGGGGGCGTAGTACTCGCTTAGATGCTCTTTGTACAACTTAGACAAAGGAAAGCGGTTGTCAATCCAAGTCAATGCCTTTTCGGACATGGGTGCATCAGCAGAAATTTCTTTGAATTCAGCCATGGTCTTTTCAAGCCTTCTTATCTTCACCAATCAGCAAACGAGTGTCTGAAAGGTACATATGGGGAGGGACTTCCAAATTGTCTGGGGCTGGCTTGTTTTTGTAGACGCGACCAGCCATGTCAAAAGTGGAACCATGGCAAGGGCACAAAAACCCGCCTTGCCAATCGTCTGGCAGGGATGGCTGAGGCCCCATTTGGAATTTGTCGCTGGGCGAACATCCAAGGTGCGAGCAAATGCCAACGCCAACAAAAAATTCAGGCTTGATGGATCTGACTTGATTTCTGGCGTATTCGGGTGTGAGTTCAGTAGGCTTGCGCTGGGACTCAGGGTCGGCCAGTTGCGACTCCACTTTTTTCAAAGCTTCGAGTTGCTCAGGTGTACGGCGAATAATCCATACGGGTTTGCCGCGCCATTCAACCGTCAGCTTTTCTCCAGGTTTGATGGCGCCGATATCGACTTCAACAGCTGCTCCAGCGGCCTTAGCTCTCTCGGAGGGGCTGAAAGAACTGACAAACGGGACTGCGACTGCAACGCCGCCAACTGCACCAACACAACCCGAAGTTATTAGCCACGTTCGTTTGCTGGTGTCCACAGTGGTTTCACTCATGAAAGACCTCTAAATTGGGATGCAAATTTTGTAAAGCCTGTAATTCTAACCGAGCCTGCCCCGTCAAGCCATCCCTACAAATACATGGTTTTTGTTTGAATTAATTTTCAAAAAAGTGATAAATTGAGCTATTAATAATTAATTTAAGGACTCTTCTATGTTCAAAGAATTCAAAGAATTCGCCATCAAAGGAAATGTGATGGATTTGGCAATAGGCGTCATCATTGGCGGGGCATTTGGGAAAATCGTCGAGTCGGCTATTTTTGGGTTCTGGGCTCTGTGCCCGATACGGTGCCGCGAACCTTAGAGGCGATGCGCAAGGCGGGTGTGCCGGTTTTGTCTTAAGGCAACTTCATCACCATTGCCATCAACTTTTTGATTTTGGCTTTTGCTATTTTTCTGATGGTCAAGCAAATCAATCACTTGAAGCATTCCGCGGCAGTTGCTGAGCCCATGGCGCCATCGCCAGTCACACCAGAAGAAGTTTTGTTGCTTAGAGAGATTCGCGACCAGCTTCTGCGCAGGTCATCAACTGACGAGTCCATCACAAACGCTGGCCTTTGGCCACTTTGAGCGCAGCCAACAAACTGCTGGGGTCAGCCAGTCCTTTGCCGGCGATGTCAAACGCGGTGCCGTGATCTGGGCTGGTTCGCACAAAGGGCAGGCCCAAGGTTTGGTTCACGCCATTGTCCAGCCCCAAGTATTTGACAGGTATCAAACCTTGGTCGTGGTACATGGCAACCACCACATCCGTGTCTTGTTGTCCCTGTGCAGTGTGCGCTTGCATGAACACGGTGTCTGGTGGGTAAGGGCCGCTGATCTGCATGCCCAGCGCTTGGGCTTTTTCAATCGCGGGGGCAATAAAGCGAATCTCTTCATCGCCAAACAGTCCCTTTTCACCGGCATGGGGGTTAAGCCCTGCCACGGTCATGCGCGGAGCTGTTCCATGGGTTTTGAGCCAACTGTCATGGGTCACTTGGAAAGTTTGAAGAACATTTTCTTGGGTGACCAAGCCAATGGCCTCACGCAAAGGCACATGAA
The DNA here is from genome assembly GCA_009927495.1 of Betaproteobacteria bacterium. Lineage (GTDB taxonomy): Bacteria > Pseudomonadota > Gammaproteobacteria > Burkholderiales > Burkholderiaceae_C > Limnohabitans. The sequence goes on along the minus strand of RFMX01000092.1, from coordinate 4,383 downwards.
TGCTGACCAACACCACCCGCAAGCCTGGGCAAGACAACATCATGCGAACCGGCAAACCGCTGATGGGCAAACCCAAGTGTTGCGCGGCCAGTGACTGCAGCATCTCGGTATGCCCGGGGAATTCCACACCGCTGAGTTGCAAGGCCTTTTTGTTGACAGGTGCAGTGACCACGGCCGCGACTTTTCCATTCAGCGCTGCCGAAGTGGCCGATCGGATGGCCGCCGCTGCCATGGCCCCCGCTTGAGCGCTGACATGGCCCATGGCAATGGGTGCAGACTCACCACACTGAATCACGGGTATCTGGGGACCCAAGCTTGGCCCCACTTGAGCTAAATCGGTGATGGGCAAAAACGCCAGACGCCTGATTAACAAAGGGGCCAGCAAGCTGAGTTGTTTTTCCAGCGTTGGCAGGTCGCCAAACACGCAACAGCCTTGGGTCAACTCAGGCGACTGCGCAAAGGCTTTCAGGATGATTTCTGGGCCAATGCCTGCGGGGTCGCCCATGGTGATGGCGACGGGCAAAGCGCAAGTTGGCGACGTGCTCATTCAACCGTCAAGCGGGGTTGTCGATGTCGATGAATACATGCTTGAGGCCAAGTTCCTTGGCCAGATGCGCCCCCAATGCCGGGGCTCCATAGCGCTCGGTGGCATGGTGGCCACAAGCAAAAAAACTCACGCCTGTTTCATGCGCCAAATGCGCTTGAGGTTCGGAGATTTCGCCCGTGATGAAAGCATCGACGCCTTGGGCGATGGCCTCTTCAAACAAATGTTGAGCGCCGCCCGTACACCAAGCCATGCGCCGAACAGGCCTTTTGGCGTCAGGCACCACTGACACCGGTTGCTTGCCCAAACGGCTTTGCAAAAGCTGAGCCAAGGCTTGGCCATTGTCAAAACCGGTTGGCGCTTGCCCTACAAAGCCCAAGCCTTGCTCACCAAACGTGCTGTCAACGCGAAAGCCCAAATGCGCTGCCAGTTGCGCGTTGTTACCAAGGGCGGGATGGGCGTCCAGTGGCAAGTGATAGGCCAGCAAATTGATATCGTGTTGCAGCAACAGAGCCAGTCGTGCTTTCAGCCATCCCGTCACCGCACCCGTTTGGTTGCGCCAAAACAAACCATGGTGAACCAGCAAAGTGTCGGCACCGGCGTCAATGGCCGATTGGATCAAGGCCAAACTGGCCGTGACACCTGACACCACCGATTGAACTTGGGGACGCCCCTCCACCTGCAAGCCATTGGGGCAATAGTCCTTGAAGCGCTCGGGTTGCAGCAAACCATCACACAGCGCCAGCAATGCGGTGCGCTCAGCCATCTCAGCGCCGCTCAGCCCGAACTTTAGGCCGTTGCAAGGGTGTGACAGACAGCACCTGCTCTTGTTCTTTGCGCAAAATTTTCAGCTGGGCATCAACGCCTGGTTTGAGCAAAGACACCTGCTCAAGAAGTTGTGCCACATTTTGGACTTTGTGCTCATTCACCGCCAACAACATATCGCCAGGACGAACCCCCGCTTTGAACGCGGGACCCGTCTGCAAAACGCCGGTGATGATGACGCCTTCTTGGCGATTAACGTTGAAAGTTTGAGCCAACTCGGGGGAGAGTTCTGTGGGCTCGACACCGATCCACCCACGCGTGACCAAGCCGTCTTTCACAATGCCTTCAAGCACCTGCTTGGCAATGCTGACGGGAATGGCAAAACCAATGCCCATGCTGCCACCCGATTTGGAATAAATGGCGGTGTTGATGCCCAATAAATTGCCCTGAACATCCACCAAGGCGCCGCCCGAGTTGCCAGGGTTGATGGCCGCGTCGGTCTGGATGAAATTCTCAAAGGTGTTGATGCCCAGTTGGTTGCGCCCCAGTGCAGAAATGATGCCGCTGGTGACGGTTTGACCCACACCAAAAGGGTTGCCTATGGCCAAAACAATGTCGCCCACTTGAAGCTGCTCGGAATTGTTCATCACCATCACAGGCAATTTATCCAAGTTGACTTTAAGTACCGCCAAATCGGTTTCGGGGTCGGTGCCGATGACCTTGGCTTGCGCTTGGCGTCCATCGTTAAGCATCACCAAAATTTCATCTGCTGCTTCCACCACATGGTTGTTGGTGAGGATGTATCCCTGTGGGCTGACGATGACACCGCTGCCTAAGCCGGTTTGGGCCGAGTCATCTTGGTCCCCAAAAAAATAGCGGAACCATGGGTCCTTGTTCTTTTGGAGTCCGGCTTTTTGAGACGTGTTGATACTGACCACCGCAGGAGAAGCTTTCTTGGCGGCGTAACTCAAACTGCCAGCGCTTACGGTGGGCGAGATGGCGCCTGGTGCGACTTCAAAAACTTGCAGATCGGTATTCCAACTAGGTCTTTGGACCCACTCGGGTTTGAGTGTGATCAGCACAAACCAAACAGCCACCAAGACGGTGACTGTTTGTGCAAACAATAGCCACAGGCGCTTCATGATGCGTTTGAATCAGCCTCTGTTGGCTCATCAGGGGCTTGGGTATGGTCGTATAAAGATTTGGGCAGCCCAAATGCCTATCTCATAAAGAATGCACATGGGAATCGCCAAAGCAAGCTGCGACACCACGTCAGGTGGTGTCACCACCGCCGCGATGATGAAAGCCAAAACGATGAAGTAAGAGCGAAAAGCCTTGAGTTTTTCAATGCTCACCAATTTCATTCGGGCCAACACAATGACCACAATGGGCACTTCAAACGCCAAACCAAAAGCCACAAACATGGTCAGCACGAAGCTTAAATAGGCCTCTATATCAGGCGCTGCGGTGATGCTTTTGGGCGCAAAGCCTTGGATGAATTTGAAAACTTGGCCAAAGACGAAAAAGTAACAAAACGCCACACCAATGAAGAAAAGCACCGTGCTGGAAAACACCAAAGGCAAAATCAGTTTCTTTTCATGGGTATATAAGCCTGGCGCCACGAAAGCCCAGCCTTGGTACAGCACCACGGGCAAGGCGATCAAAAATGCCGTCATCAGCATGATTTTCAAAGGCACGATGAAAGGCGAAATCACCGAGGTGGCGATCAATCGGGTGCCTTCAGGAAGTTGAGCGACCAAGGGGGCCGCTAAAAAATCGTAAAGCTGTGCAGGCCCAGGGTACAGGCTTAAAACAATACAGACCAACGCGACAGCAATCGTCGCCTTGACCAAACGATCGCGCAACTCCTTGAGGTGCTGCACAAAGGGTTGTTCAGTGCCGGCGAGTTCGTCGGTGTCTTTGGTGGAAGAGTCAGCCATAAAGGTCTAGTTGTTGCCCATGCCAGAGGGCGGGCGAAATCGTGCCACCCTGGCTGCACCCGATAAGGCGCGGGTGCGCACACCTTGGCGCGATTTGAACCACTGCGGCGTGGCCGAGCGCTTGAGGCGCCAATTTTTGCCGGGGTGTTGGTAACTGGGTGGCGGCGGTGTCCATTGGTAGGGTTGGTAGCCATCTTCCGCCTGACCATCCATGTCCAAACTGGCCACACCTTGGTTGAGCTTGGTGGTGGCAGTCAGCACGCTTTTTTGCACATCGGTCATGGCGCTGTCCATGGTTTCCTTCATTTTCTTGAGGTCTTCCATGTCCATCGAACGGTTCACTTCCGCTTTGACATCTGACACATAGCGCTGCGCCTTGCCAATCAAGGTGCCTATGGTTCTGGCCACCCTGGGCATCTTCTCAGGACCGATCACCACCAGTGCCACAGCACCGATGAGGGCCAGCTTGGAGATTTCCAGGTCAAACATCGCTTAAGGCTTTTGCTTGGCTTCAACGTCGATGGGCGCTTTGTCTGCGTTGGGGTTGGCGTTAGCGGCCACCTGCTGGGCCGGTGCGCTGGCAGATTCTTCAGGCGCAGCAGAACCGTCTTTCACGCCGTCCTTGAAACCCTTGACAGCACCACCTAAGTCAGCGCCAATGTTTTTGAGTTTTTTGGTACCAAACACCAAAATGATGATTAATAGCACGATTAACCAGTGCCAAATTGAAAATGATCCCATGGGATGCTCCTGAATGAAGTGAGGAATTCTAGTCTTAGCCGCGTAACCACGGGCGGGGGCCGCCCATGACATGCCAATGCAGATGGTGAACCTCTTGTCCGCCCTCGGTGCCGGTGTTGGTGACCAGCCTAAAACCACCCTCGGGGTAGGGGTTCACGCCCTCTTGCAAGGCCAGTTTGGGGGCGAGCAACAACATGCGCCCCAACAGCGCTTGGTGCTCGGGGCCGACCTGCGCCATAGACGGAATGTGCAGTTTGGGGATGATGAAAATGGACAGGCGCCCACGGGTTGATGTCGTGGAAGGCAAAACCTCTTCGTCTTCATAGACTTTCTTGCTCGGGATTTGGCCGGCAACGATTTTGCAAAAGATGCAGTTGGGGTCGGTGTGCATGG
>RFMX01000095.1 GCA_009927495.1 Betaproteobacteria bacterium | reverse complement strand
CCGATAATCGGCACCATTTCATAAGCCATCTGTCATCTATCGATAACCCTAATCAGGTCTATACCCTCTTCGGTGACAAAATATGGGCATGAATACACCCAAAGTCACCCAAATTAAAAAAACATCTGCCCTTTACTATGTGGTGGGCATCGTCATTTTTTCGGCTATTGCCGGCATCGTTGCATTGATTGTAGAAATCGTAAAACAAAACAGTTGATGCAATGCCTTGAATTGCTGGTTGCGGCCGCCTTGCGGTCGTTGCTCATCTTTGGGGATGTAAGCCGTCCCTAGCCACAAAGGTGCATTGTTGCTGAAAAAGAAAAACTTCTATATGGAAATAACAGGCATGGATTAAATGGAAAAACCAAGCTTGTGAAAAGAAAATTCATTTCTTATTTGCGGCACTGCCTCTGGGTTTATCTACCGCCTTTTCCAGTTCATCCGCAGAGGTTTTTTTTTGTTTGTAAATGCTTTCTATGGCTGAGATGATGGGCGGCGTATTGGCTGTACCAAGCCAAACAGCTTGGTTCATCAAAATAAGTTCAAGTTGATCTAGTGGGCAAGACTTTCCATATTTGTTTAGCCACTCTTTTGCACGTTCCTCTCGTTGTTGAGCGTCATTGGTGGTGTAAGCCAAGGCCTTGAAGTCTGAGGCTGAACAAACCAGTGCAGGCGCAGGTGAGGCAGGTGTGTTTTTGTTTTGTGCTGAAGCACAATTCAACGCAACGCCCCCTAGGCATAGGAAAAAAAGCCCTGCAAATCTGTGCAAGGAAAAGGCGAGGGTAGGGCGTGTAGGCATAACCCTGATTCTATAGAGTAGCCATACTTTGTGGGCTATCAATGAATCACATCGGAATTCATTACTCTATGACGAATTGAGAGGCATTTTTACCCTGAAAGGGCGCATAAAAGGCTTTGATGCTAGCCATGTCTGTTTCCAAATCGCCCGTTGGTAGCAGAGCGGGGCCAAGCCCAGATGTTTTGCTGCCAAAGTCTAAAAACCCCAATACGATGGGCACCTGCGCTTGCAGTGCGATGTAATAAAAACCCGTCTTCCAATGACGCGACTGAGAACGCGTCCCTTCAGGCGGCACCACCAAATGCAGTTCGCCATCTGCATCGCGCAGGGTTTGCGCCGAAGCGAACACCATATTGGTGGACTGAGAGCGGTCTACAGCGATACCACCCAACCAGAACATCAGACCCTTAAAGGGAAAGCGAAAGATTTGAATTTTTCCCATCCAATGAATATTCAAATCCAATGCTAAAGCCACCATCAAGGTGTAGGGCAAGTCCCAGTTGCTGGTATGAGGTGCGGCAATCACCACGCTTTTGGGAGTGTTCGAGGGCATTTGGCCCACCAATGTCCAGCCTGCCAAGCGCAGAACCCAAATGGAAAACCTTTTGAGCAAAGGGCTAAGGATGGGCGTGGTAAAAATCGTCAACCGCATAAAACTGCTTGAAAAAATAGTCCCCTAACCATACCACCTGTCGCATGGGAAAAAACGCTTACACACTCCATCATTATCGAAACGCTTTAGCACTGATGGGGCTTTGGCTGGCCAGTGTGTCTTTTGCCCAAGGATTGCCAATCAGCGCATCGCAATTGGATATGCAAATGACGGGGAAGATTTGGGAGTTCATCAAAAAAGAAACCAGGGCTCCTTTTGACTTGCCGTTACCCCCCATCATGCTTGATGAAAACATCCCTAAAGAAGCAAGGATGGTGTTTCAATTTCCCAGCGAAGACTCGCCACAAAACACCCTGCAGATCTCGATTGGCACAAACGGTACTCGTTTGTGGAAAGAGGACATGCTTTTGTGGGCGCTAGGCCATGAACTGACCCATTACGCACTTTTGATGCAAGAAAATCAATGGGAACAAAAAACGGTGTATGTCAATAACATTCGCCACCATTGCAATATGGAGTTCATGCAAATCACACGTGACATTGTGGAAATAATTTGGGAGAAGTACCAAAGTGTTGCGAGTCGAATGCGCATGTACACAGAGGTTCACAAAAGTTGTGCCCGACAACCTCTCCAATAACAAAGTTACTTGGGTTTAACGCAGACCGATTGTTTGCCAGGAACACAAGTACCCGCACAGATGGCTTGCCCGATGTAATTCAATGCCGTGCGGCCATCGGGTTGGTTGGAGCAAACCACAGCACCGTTGGTCATATTCATACATTGACCCACACCACAAAAAACCTCTCCACTGGGTCGTTGCCCAATGCCGCCTTGGTCAGGAGCGCACCACACATTACCTTCGTTATCCTTTTTACAAAGGCTGTCTTCATCGGCCCAGCTCGAAGGGTATAAAAATGACAAAAACAAGCCAATCAAGAGATGCACAAAAAAAGAGGGCATAGAGACTTTCATTCAGCGAGACATGACTTTGACGCGGATTTTGTCAATCGGGAAATGGTGCGAGCGCAAATGGGCTGTCAAAGCAGGAACCAGTTGACGCAATTTGGCGCCAGCTGCATTGTGGGGAACCAGTAGACACCAACCCTGTTCATCTAAAGGGCCAGCTTTCACAAGACCTGCTAAGCCTAAGGGCAAAAGTACTTGGATGCAAGCCAGACAAGCTTGGGATTGTCGGCTGATCTGCATCAGCGAGGACAAGGTGGTGGACTGCGCCATGGCCGATTGAACAGGCGTGGCTGAATGTGATTTGTAGGTATTTGCAGTGGACATCATCCAATTATGGAGCGCATGGCTCAGAGGTTAAAATTAAGCCTTATTCATAAGGAATGTACGCATATGTACCGCTGGCATGGCATTTAATCTTTTGACCCAGATATTTGGCAGTCGCAATGAGCGACTCCTCAAGCAATTTCGCAAAACCCTAGAACGTATCAATGGACTAGAGGCCAAGTACGAGCAACTGACTGACGATGCCTTGCGTCAAAAAACCAATGAATTCAAGCAACGTGTTGTGCAGGGCGAGAGCTTAGACGCTCTTTTGCCTGAGGCTTTTGCTGTGGTCCGTGAAGGCTCCAAGCGGGTCATGAAGATGCGCCATTTTGATGTGCAAATGATGGGCGGTATCGCTTTGCACCAAGGCAAGATCGCCGAGATGCGCACAGGCGAGGGTAAAACCCTCACCGCCACATTGGCCGTTTACCTCAATGCTTTGAGTGGCAAGGGTGTGCATGTGGTGACTGTGAATGACTACCTTGCCAACCGTGACGCCCAGTGGATGGGACAGCTTTACCAATTTTTAGGTTTGAGTGTGGGCGTCAATTTGTCGCAATTAAGCCGTGAAGAAAAGCAAGCGGCTTACCGCTCTGACATCACTTATGGCACCAACAACGAATATGGCTTCGATTATTTGCGCGACAACATGGTCTACGAAGCGCACGACAGGGTTCAGCGTGGTTTGAACTACGCCATTGTTGATGAGGTTGACTCGATTTTGATTGATGAAGCCCGAACCCCACTCATCATCAGTGGACAGGCTGAAGACCACACCGCCACTTATCTGGCCATGAACCAAGTCGTTCCATTCCTGACCCGCCAAGAAGGTGAGTTAGATCTGCGCACAGGAGAGGGCGTCACCAAGCCAGGCGACTTCACCTTAGACGAAAAGTCGCATCAGGTGTATTTGACTGAACTGGGCCATGAGAAAGCCGAGAAAGTGCTCTCCGAGATGGGCTTGTTACCCGAGGGTGCGTCTTTGTATGACCCCTTGCATATTGGCTTGGTCCACCATTTGTATGCCGCTTTGCGAGCCCAGCACCTATACCACCGGATCAACATTATGTGAACCAAAACGGCGAGATTGTCATCGTCGACGAGTTCACTGGCCGACTGATGTCAGGGCGACGCTGGAGCGATGGTTTGCACCAAGCGGTGGAGGCCAAAGAGGGTGTGCCGATTCAGGCTGAAAACCAAACCATGGCCTCCATCACCTTTCAAAATTATTTCCGCTTGTATGGCAAGTTGTCGGGCATGACCGGAACAGCCGACACCGAGGCCTATGAGTTTCAAGAAATCTATGGTTTAGAGACTGTCATCATTCCGCCCAACAAGCCCAGTAAGCGAGATGATCAGCTTGACAGGGTTTACAAAACAACAGAAGAAAAATACAAAGCCGCCATCGAGGATATTCGGGAGTGCCATGGCAAAGGACAGCCAGTGTTGGTTGGGACAACCTCCATTGAACTGTCCGAACTGCTGGCTGGCATGCTCAGCACAGCAGGTCTGCCCCATCAAGTCCTCAACGCAAAACAGCATGAGAAAGAAGCCGATATCGTGGCGCAAGCGGGTGCAATTGGCGCCATCACCATTGCCACCAATATGGCAGGACGCGGCACCGATATTGTCCTAGGCGGCAACATAGAAAAAAGCATTTCCATCATCGAGGCGGATGAAGGTTTGACAGAAGAAGCCAAAGCAAAAAAAATTCAAGAGCATCGAAGTGCATGGCAGATCGAACATGAGAAGGTCAAGTCTTTAGGCGGCTTGCGCATCATTGCCACCGAAAGGCACGAATCTAGACGCATTGATAACCAGTTAAGGGGTCGATCCGGGCGCCAAGGCGACCCAGGTTCCTCTCGTTTTTACCTCAGCCTGGACGATTCTCTGATGCGCATATTTGCCGGTGAGCGGGTCAAAGCCATCATGGACAGATTGCAAATGCCTGAGGGTGAAGCGATTGAAGCTGGCATGGTGTCGCGCAGCATTGAGAGTGCGCAGCGCAAAGTGGAAGCCCGTAACTTTGATATTCGCAAACAACTGCTGGAATACGACGATGTGTCCAACGACCAGCGCAAAGTCATTTACCAGCAGCGCAACGATATTTTGGATGCCCACGATCTGCATTTTCAAATTCAGAGTTTGCGTGAAGGCTGCTTCACCGACTTGGTTCACCAATTTGTGCCGCCTGAGTCTTTAGAGGAGCAATGGGACTTGCCAGGCTTGGAAAAAGCCTTGTTGAACGAGTGGCACTTGAGCGTGGGGCTTTCTCAGTTGGTTCATGATGCGCAAGCCATCGTCGATGAAGACATTGTCAAAACAGTTGTTGACGCGGCCAACCAAAGCTTTGCGGAAAAGGTCAACAAAGTAGGTGCCGACCAATTCACACCATTCATGAGGGCTGTGTTGTTGCAAAACATTGACAGCCATTGGCGAGAGCATTTGTCTTCGCTGGATTATTTGCGTCAAGGCATTCATTTGCGCGGCTATGCCCAAAAGCAACCCAAGCAAGAGTACAAGCGTGAAGCTTTCGAGTTATTTGGCCAGTTGCTGGACATGGTGAAAAACGAAGTCACCCGTATTTTGATGACGGTGCAAATTGAGTCTACCGAGCAAGTACAACTTGCGGCCAACCAATTAGAGGAAAAGGCGGAGGCCATTTCCAACATCACTTATTCCGCACCAGATGAGACCGGTGCTGCACATGTGTTTGCGAACAGCACCCAAGAAGATACCCATGCAGTTCCGGCTGTGGGGCGTAACGAACCCTGCCCATGCGGCAGCGGTAAAAAATACAAGCACTGCCACGGAAAGCTTGCCTGATCCATGCCGGTCAATCTCGTAGCCTCCCTTGCGGCCGATTTATTGCCCGTGCCTGGCATTGAAATTGGTACAGCCAGTGCAGGCGTGCGCAAAGCCAATCGCAAAGATGTCACGGTATTTAAGCTTGCGGCTGGTTCCAGCGTGGGTGCAGTTTTCACGCAAAACCGTTTTTGCGCTGCGCCAGTTCAAGTGTGTCAAAGTCACCTCAAGGCCAAACAAGGCATTCGGGCTTTGGTGATCAATACAGGGGTTGCCAACGCAGGAACAGGTGAATCCGGTTTGCTGCATGCAAACCAAGTTTGCCAAGCCTTGGCTGAACTTCTCCATGTTCAAGCCGATCAGGTGTTGCCGTTTTCTACGGGCGTGATCATGGAGCCTTTGCCTGTCCAGCGCATTGTCGATGGCCTGACATTGGCCATCGCAGATTTGGCACAAGACCATTGGTCGCAAGCTGCCACTGCCATCATGACCACAGACACCTTGCCCAAGGCCGTGAGTCGACAGATTCAAATCGATGGGGTGACAGTCACCATCACCGGTATCTCTAAGGGTGCTGGGATGATTCGCCCCAATATGGCCACCATGCTGGGTTTTATCGCCACAGATGCTTGCATCCCACCCGCCTTGATGGATGTCTTGGCTTTGGATTTAGCGCAAGCTTCTTTCAACCGCATCTCCATCGATGGCGATACATCAACCAACGACTCTTTTGTGGTCATGGCTTCATGCAAAGCGTCACATTCACCTATTGACAGTTGGTCTAGCAACAATGGCCAAGCACTTAAACAAGCACTCACCGATGTGGCGCGATGGCTGGCCCAGGCCATCGTTCGTGACGGTGAGGGTGCCACCAAGTTCATCACCGTGACTGTCGAGAGCGGCAAAAACAGTGCGGAGTGTTTGCTGGCCGCTTATGCGATTGCCCATTCTCCTTTGGTGAAAACCGCTTTTTTTGCCAGCGACCCTAACCTTGGCCGTATCTTGGCGGCTGTGGGCTATGCTGGTATCGCCAATTTAGCGCAAGACAAGATTGAGCTTTATTTGGATGATGTGCATGTGGTGACGCACGGCGGCAGACATGCGGCGTACAAAGAAGAAGACGGTAAGCGAGTCATGAAGCAATCTGAGATCACCATCAGGGTTTTGCTCGGCCGAGGTGACGCCAGTGAAACTGTTTGGACCTGCGACCTGAGCCACGACTACGTCACCATCAACGCAGACTACAGAAGCTGACATGGGCATCAACGAACATTTAGAGCGCATGTTGCTCAGGGCCGAAACCTTGATGGCGCGTATCGAGTCGGTGCTTCCCCAAGCACTTCATGCCCCCGACTGGAACGCCAGTATGGCTTTTCGCTACCGCAAACGCGGTAATGGGCATGGCGTGCTTGAACCCGTCAAGCATGTGGCCTCCTTGTCTTTGGATGACCTCAAAGAAATTGATGTTCAAAAGGAAAAAATCCAACGCAATACCTTGCAATTTGTTCAAGGCTTGCCCGCAAACAATGTGCTGCTCACAGGTGCTAGGGGCACAGGAAAATCCTCTTTGATCAAAGCTTGTTTGCAAACCTATGCGCCACAAGGATTGCGCCTCATTGAGGTGGACAAGCAAGACATGGTGGACCTGCCCGACATCATCGAGGTGGTTGCCAGTCGTCCCGAAAAATTCATCATCTTTTGCGATGACTTGAGCTTTGAAGAGGGCGAACCTGGCTACAAGGCTTTGAAATCCATTCTTGATGGCACGGTAGCCGCAGCCACACCCAATGTCTTGATTTATGCGACCAGCAATCGACGCCATTTATTGCCCGAGTACATGAAGGACAACCTCAGTTACAGCCACACGTCTGATGGTGAAGTTCACCCCGGCGAGGTGATTGAAGAAAAAATCTCTTTGTCTGAACGTTTTGGTTTGTGGATCAGCTTCTACCCTTTCAGCCAAGAGGCCTATTTGCTCATCGTTGAGCAATGGCTGTCATCTCTGGACGTACCGCATGACCTGATTACCAAGGCACGTCCCGAAGCTTTGGTGTGGGCCCTCGAGAGAGGTTCACGCAGCGGTCGCGTGGCTTTTCAGTTTGCCCGAGACTTTGCAGGACGGCTGGGTGCGCACTGACCCAAGTCGCTTGTCTGCCACGCAAGACGGGCAGGTACGGGTTGCGGATGGTCAGATACCTCGCCCTGAGGGTGCTGAGCAACGCGCCATGACGCAAGTGGCTGTCGGTGTTCTGATTCGCACAGACGCATCTTTTTTATTGACCACCCGTCCTGAAGGAAAAGCCTATGCCGGTCACTGGGAGTTCCCTGGCGGCAAAGTCGAGCAGGGCGAAACAGTCGAGCAAGCCCTTACGCGAGAACTTCGCGAGGAACTGGGCATTGAGGTGATTCGTTGTGCCGCTTGGCAAACCGAGTGCATTGATTACCCCCATGCGTTGGTGCAACTGCACTTTTACAAAGTGTTCGAGTGGCAAGGCGAGTTGCAAATGCGTGAGGGTCAGCAGTTTGCTTGGCAGTGTTTGCCTGTGCAGGTGTCGCCGGTATTGCCAGGCACATTGCCTGTATTGGAGTGGCTGGCTCAGGCGCAGAGTTCTAATTCAAACTCCGCACTTTCAGTCGCTGCTTGAGGCTTGCCTTCCCAGTTCTGATGGGTGAGTCTGACCCAGACCATCATTCGGTTGCCACTGATCTCGGGCACCAAACCCAGCGCAGGGTCAATGAACACACGCATCATTTGAAAGCGCCCTTGCGGCAGCGCTTGTTGAAATTGACCATTGTTGGCGATGACGCGCTGTGCTGCGCCACTCTCACGCAGCAAGCGCATTAACAGCACCACACTGTCGTTGAGCGCCTTCAGAGGCTCTGACCATTTCAAAATATCTTGGCGGCGCTCATCGGGATCTACTTGTTTCCAAGCATGGTAAGCCGGCAAGTCAAACGCGCAGGTACCACCCGGAATTGCAACGCGGTTGCGCAAACTGCTCAGAAAGTCGTTGTCACTCACACAGTTGCCTATCCGACTGCCAACAGTGTTGAAGCCGCTTAAGCACTTATCAATTTTTTGCAGCAACTCATCCAACACCTCTTCGGACACCGAGGGGTTGCCACGGTAGTTGTTGAACTGTGATTTGTGCTTTTCGAGCTCTTTAAGTATGTCTGACTTTAAGTCGGAACGGCCACCGACATCGACAATTTCAAACAAGGTGGTGAGTGCAAAGTGGTGGTCAATTTCCGAGGAGCGTAGCAAGAGTTGCTCAAAACGCGCCAGCAAGTATTCAAGTCGCAAGTAAGTGCGAATTCGCTCATTAAATGGGTGTTCGTAAAGAATCACAATACTTCGCAGGTTGGTAAAAAGCAACTTTCAAATCATAACCGCTGAAATGGGGTTTTCTCGCCTTGACTTTGCCTAATTGGGCTCCCAAGCGTCGGCTTTTTTTTGCAGAGCGCTCAAATCGTCGCTGTCGTTATCGATAACCCAGTTGGCCACTGCCAACCGTTCTTGTCGGCTGGCCTGCGAGGCTATCACAGCTTTCGTCTGTGCTTGCGTCCAGCCATTTCTGGCCATGACGCGGGACAGTTGTCTACCCTCACTGCAATCGACCACGATGATGCCGTCAAGTTGGCCCAGCCATTGGGAGGACTCGACCAACAGAGGAATATCTAAGATAGCCAAGGGTTCTCCCTTGTCTTTGATGGCGGTTAATTTCTCGGCAATCGATGCGCGGATAAGGGGATGCAAAATAGTTTCCAATTGCGCTTTAGCTTCAGGCTGACTAAACACCAAAGTACGCATTTGGTCTCTGTCCATGCTGCCATCCAATGCTATAGAACTATCGCCGAACGCCTCGCGTACCTTTGCAATCGCCAAGCCGCCGACACCGGTCAACTCCCTAGAGACAGCATCCGCATCAATCAATGCAAAACCGCGTGCAGCCAACATGGCGCCAAAGGTGGATTTGCCGCTGCCGATGCCGCCTGTCAGGCCAATGCGTTTGAATGCGGGATATTGCATATGCCCCGCAGTCTATAAGAAAGCCTAAAGCACTTGTCCCAATTGAAAGACGGGTAGGTAAAGAGCCACCACAAGTCCGCCCATGAGCAGGCCCAGCACGACCATCATGGCCGGCTCTAAAAGTTGCGTGAACTGACGCAACAGGTTATCAACTTGAGCATTGAGTTGCTGAGCTACTTTGGCGAGCAGCGCGTCCAAGGCCCCGCTTTGCTCACCCACATCAACCAGTTGTATCAACATGGTTGGGAAAACATGTGCTTGGGACGGATGGGTAGAAAGGCTTTCCATTGCAGCGGCCAGCGAGGTACCTTGGCTGATTTTGGCGCGAACAATGATGGTGGACATACCGATGCAACGGTTGGTGCTGCTGGCCGCTACCACCTCCAAAGCATCCAGCATGGGGACACCGGCTTTGAGCAAATCAGACAGCGTCAACGTCCACAAGGCCAGCTGGCTTTGGTGGACCATGGTTCCAAGCAAAGGCAAGCGCAAGACAGTGGTGTCGCGCCAAAGTTGGAGGGCTGGCTTGGCCATCAACAGTCTGACAGGAACGTACAAACCGCTGATGGCAAGCAATACCCATGCTGCGCCGCCGTTGGTTATCCAGCGACTCATCTGCACCACTGAGAGGGTCAGTGCTGGCAAGTCAGCACCAAGAGAAGAAAAAATACCTTCAAATACTGGCACCACCCACACCATGATGACGGTGACAACCACCATGGTGATCAAAAGGACCGCGCAGGGATAGGTCAAGGCTGTGCGAATCTGAGACTGCAGGGCTTGGCGCTTTTCAAGCAACAGGGCCAAGCGCTCCAATACTTGGTCAAGGTTGCCAGCCATTTCTGCGGCCGCGACCAACTCGCAATACAAAGTATCAAAGTCATTCGATTGCCGCAGGGCCAAGTGAAAGCTGCAACCTTGCTCAAGCGACACGCACAGGCGAACAATCAACTGGCGCATGTCGCCAGAGGGTTCTGACTTGGCCATGGAGGTCAAAGACTCCAGCAAGGGCAAACCTGCTGCCATCAGGGTGGCAAGTTGCCGAGTGAAATGACAACGTTGCCGCAGTGCTGAGCTCATGATGAAGTCGCTGCCCAGACTTCTTCATGTGATGTGATGCCGGCACAAGCTTTCAGCAAACCCGCTTCACGCAGTGTGAGAACACCGTTTTGCTGGAGACGATTGGAAATACTGAGCGTATCCAAGCCAGAAAACATCATGGATTGAAGCTCTGGGGTCATGGCAAGGACTTGGTGAATGCCCACTCTGCCCTTGAAGCCATTCACGCAATACGCACAGCCAACCGGCGTGTACCTGTTTTCGTGGGGTATTTTGCATTTGCAGTGTGGGCACAGCTTGCGCACCAGTCTTTGCGCACAAATCAAAACCACACTGCTTGCGACATTGAAGTCAGCCACACCCAACTGACAAAGACGGGTGAGTGCAGATGGTGCATCGTTGGTATGCAGGGTTGACAGCACCAAATGACCCGTCTGTGCGGCTTTCGCCGCCACATCGGCGGTTTCGCTGTCACGTATTTCACCCACCATCACCACATCAGGGTCTTGCCGCAGCAAGGCACGCAGCGTTTGTGCAAAACCCAGCCCAGACTTTTCGTTTACATTGATTTGGTTGATGCCAGGCAGCACAATCTCGCAGGGGTCTTCTACTGTCGAGATATTGATCTTGGCTGAGTTCAGGTGGTGCAAACAGCTGTAAAGCGTCATGGTTTTGCCAGAACCCGTGGGACCGGTGATCAACACCATGCCATTGGGGCGCTGCAATGCGGTCAGCAAATCATCGAGTTGCTGTGGCTCAAAACCTAAGTCGTTGAGGTTTAACTGCTGCGACAGAAAGTTTTGTATACGCAGCACGATTTTTTCCCCATGCACGGTGGGCAAGCAACTGACCCGCATATCGATAGGCGACGTGTTGACCGGTATGCGCAATCGACCGTCTTGGGGCAAGCGTTTTTCTGAAATATCCATGCGCGACAGCACTTTGATACGCGAGATGATGCGGTCTTTTAATTGCGCATGGGGCGATGTACGCTCTTGCAGATGGCCATCAATCCGCACCCTCACCCTGAGTACGTTTTCAAAAGGCTCTAAATGGATATCGGAGGCCCCATCAACCAAGGCTGAGGCAAAAAAATGCGTCA
>RFMX01000097.1 GCA_009927495.1 Betaproteobacteria bacterium | reverse complement strand
CCGATGGTGACGCGGTGCGGCACACCGATCAACTCCCAATCTGCGAACATGGCGCCGGGGCGTTCGCCTCGGTCGTCCAAGATCACATCCACCCCAACAGCCAGCAAATCGGCGTAAAGCTGGTCGGCAGCGGCTTTCACATCGGGGCTGCGGTCGGGGCCGATGGGGCAAATCACTACAGTGAAGGGCGCCAAGGCGTCGGGCCAAATGATGCCTTTGGCATCGTGGTTTTGCTCGATGGCGGCGGCCGGCAAGCGGGTGATGCCAATGCCGTAGCAACCCATCTCGAAGTGCTTGGGCTTGCCGTCGTCGGCCAAAAACGTGGCGTTCATGGCTTGGCTGTACTTGGTACCAAGGTAAAAAATATGCCCCACCTCGATGCCGCGCTCAATGGCCAACACGCCTTTGCCATCAGGCGATGCGTCACCGGCCACCACATTGCGGATGTCGGCCACCAAGTCGGGCTCGGGCAGGTCACGGCCCCAGTTGGCGCCCGTCATGTGAAAGTCCAACGCGTTGGCGCCGCACACCCAATCGGCCATCACAGCCACTTCGCGGTCAATGACGATTTTTAACGGCTTTTGCAAGCCAATGGGGCCTAGATAGCCGGGTTTACAGCCAAAATGGTCTTCAATTTCAGCGATGGTGGCAAACCGAAAGCCCTTTTCAAAGCCTGGCAGTTTGCCGACTTTGACCTCATTCATATCGTGGTCGCCGCGAACCAGTAGCAGCCACACCTGCGATTTGACAACAAAACCTTCGCTATTGAGCTCATCTGTCGCCAAAACCAGTGATTTGATGGTTTTGGTCAAAGGCAGGCCCAACAGCTCCGCCACATCGGCACAGGTACTCTTGCCAGGGGTAGGAGTTTTGGCAAGCGCTTGGCTGGCAGCGGGCCTGGCTTGCTGCGGGGCCAAGGCCTCGGCTTTTTCCATGTTGGCGGCGTAATCGCTGCTGGGGCAGTAGACGATGGCATCCTCGCCCGTGGTGGCGATCACTTGAAACTCTTCGCTCAGATCGCCACCAATTGCACCACTGTCGGCGGCGACGGCGCGGTAGCGCAGGCCAAAACGGTCAAAGATGGCGCGGTAAGCCTGCGCCATGACTTGGTAGCTGGCCTTGGCGGCGTCGGCATCGCGGTCAAAGCTGTAGGCGTCCTTCATGGTGAACTCGCGCCCGCGCATCAAGCCAAATCGGGGGCGGCGCTCGTCACGAAATTTGGTTTGGATTTGGTAGAGGTTTTTGGGCAACTGCTTGTAGCTGCGCAGTTCTTGGCGGGCAATGTCAGTCACCACCTCTTCGCTGGTGGGCTGCACCACAAAGTCGCGGCCATGGCGGTCTTGGATGCGCAGCAACTCAGGGCCCATTTTTTCAAAGCGGCCGGTTTCTTGCCACAGCTCCGAGGGTTGCACCACCGGCATGGTCAGCTCGATGGCACCCGCACGGTTCATCTCCTCACGCACAATGGCCTCGACCTTGCGGATCACCCGCAGCCCCATGGGCATGTAGGTGTAGATGCCGGCCCCCAGTTTTTTGATCATGCCGGCGCGCATCATCAGCTGGTGGCTGGCCACCTCGGCGTCGGACGGGGCTTCCTTGAGGGTGGAGATGAGAAATTGTGAGGCTTTCATGGTCTGCTGTGCCGCATAAATCGGCATGAATGAATGGTCAGCCCTCTTGATGACAGCGCTTGACTGTGCATAATGGACTCAGTTGAAAAATTTGAGGTTTGATTATGCTTGACCGCGATGGCTTTAGGCCTAACGTCGGCATCATTCTGCTCAATCAGAGGAATCAGGTTTTTTGGGGCAAGCGCATCCGCACCCACAGTTGGCAATTTCCGCAAGGCGGCATCGACCGCGGCGAAACTCCCGAGCAAGCCATGTACAGGGAATTGCAAGAAGAAGTGGGGCTGTTGGCAGAACATGTGCGCATCGTCGCCCGAACCCGAGACTGGTTGCGCTATGAAGTGCCAGACCGCTACATCCGCAAGGATGCTCGCGGTCATTACAAGGGGCAAAAACAAATATGGTTTTTGCTTCAATTGGTAGTGCCTGACCACGCTTTGAATTTGCGTGCCAGCACCCACCCTGAGTTCGACGCTTGGCGTTGGAACGACTATTGGGTGCCTTTGGACTCCGTGGTCGATTTCAAGCGCGGCGTGTATGAATTGGCACTGACCGAGTTGTCCCGCTATCTGCCGCAACTAGAAACCAAAAGCCGTTTTTTACGCCAAGGTATGCGTCGTGCCGATGGTATGGACGGCGCTGAACATCGACCCGCTGCGCCCAATTAAGCGGTGAGCACCAAGTTATCGCGGTGAACCATCTCTGGTTCAGCCACGTAACCCAGCAGTTTTTCAATCTCGCTCGAGGCTTTGCGGCACAACAAACGCGCTTCGGCGCTGGCATAGTTGGCCAAGCCTCTGGCAAAGGCTTTGCCATTCTCATCGCAAATGGCAATGATGTCACCGCGTGAGAACTCCCCCTGCACGCTTTGCATGCCAATAGGCAACAGGCTCTTGCCCTCGCTGGACAACTTCAACACCGCACCTGAATCTACCCACACCGCACCAGGCAATTGCAACTGGTCCACCATCCACTGCTTTCGTGCTTGTTGCTTGTGCGTAGGGGCGACCAGCAAAGTACCCAAGCCCTCGCCTGAGGCGAGTCGCAGCAGCACATCAGGCTCACGCCCCCAAGCGATGACGGTGCTGGCACCCGAACCTGCAGCCCTTTTGGCAGCCAGTATTTTGGTGATCATGCCGCCCTTGCCGATGCTCGAACCTGCGCCACCCGCCATGACTTCCAACGCAGGGTCACCCGCTTTGGCTTCATGCACAAAAGTAGCCTGTGTGTCCACCCGCGGGTCTGCGGTGTACAAACCTTTTTGGTCGGTCAAGATCACCAAGGCGTCCGCCTCGACCAAGTTGGCCACCAACGCACCCAAGGTGTCGTTATCTCCAAACTTGATTTCGTCGTTCACCACCGTGTCGTTCTCGTTGATGACGGGCAGCACTTTGTGTTGCAGCAAAGTGAGCAAGGTGGAGCGGGCATTGAGGTAACGCTCTCGGTCGGCCAAATCCGCATGGGTGAGCAACACCTGCGCACTGCGCAGACCTTGCTCGCGCAACTTGGTTTCGTACATTTGCGCCAAGCCCATTTGCCCAACGGCCGCAGCGGCCTGTAATTCATGTAACTCGTGGGGGCGGGTGGTCCAGCCCAGTCGCTTCATGCCCTCCGCAATCGCGCCACTGGAAACCATGATGATTTCTCGTGCAGGCGCCGCCTTGGCCAACGCCGCCATCTGGCGGCACCACTCACCAATGGCGACTTCATCCAAGCCCTTGCCTTCATTGGTTACCAAGCTGGAACCCACCTTGACCACAATGCGCCTGGCGTCGCGCAAGACCGTAGAGCGAGAGGCTTCGTTCATGGGAATTAATGATTAACAGGCGTGGTGGGCATGACAGCAAAGCGCGGGTCCACCACTTCTGGCTCTTGGGTCAATTGAAACTGCGCTTGCAAATGGTCGTAAATGGCGCGAACCAAGCCTTCGCAACCTTCGCGGTTCAAGGCAGAAATTTCAAACACCGGCCCTTTGTACTTGAAGCGTTTGACAAAATCTTTCACCCGAGCAGCACGTTCATCGCTTGGCACCATGTCCAACTTGTTCAACACCAGCCAACGCGGTTTATCGAAGAGCTCAGGATCGTATTTTTTCAGCTCCAGTGTGATGGCTTTGGCTTGTGCAACAGGGTCTACCGCGTCATCAAACGGGGCTAAATCGACCATGTGCAATAGCAAACGGGTACGCTGCAAATGGCGCAAAAACTGGTGACCCAAACCTGCGCCTTCGGCCGCACCTTCGATCAAGCCAGGCACGTCTGCCACCACAAAGCTCTGCTCTGCCGCCACCCTGACCACGCCCAAATTGGGGTGCAAGGTGGTGAAGGGGTAGTCAGCAATCTTGGGTCTGGCATTTGAAATAGCGCTGATCAGGGTGGATTTGCCCGCATTGGGCATCCCCAGCAGTCCAACATCTGCCAGTACTTTCAATTCGAGTTTGAGGTTTTTGCGCTCGCCAGGCCAGCCGGGTGTTTTTTGACGTGGGGCGCGGTTGATGGCGCTTTTGAAGCGCATATTGCCAAAACCGCCATCTCCGCCTTTGGCGATCATGATGACCTCACCAGGCGTGAGCAATTCGTAAAGCACATCGTTGGTTTCAGCGTCAATCAGCAAGGTGCCCACCGGCATTTTCAAAGTGATGTCGTCGCCTGCTGCGCCAAACATGTCTGAGCCCATGCCATGTTCACCTCGTTTAGCCTCATGGCGGCGTGAAAAACGAAAATCGACCAAGGTGTTCAAGCTTGCGTCGGCCACCGCATAGACATGGCCGCCTCGCCCACCGTCGCCGCCGTTGGGGCCGCCAAATTCTTTGTATTTCTCATGACGAAACGACACGCAACCGTTCCCGCCGTCGCCAGCGATGATGTCGATAAAGGCTTCGTCAACGAATTTCATAGAGGTATCTTAAAGAACAAAGCCCCGACGAGCGGGGCTTTGAAGCTGACGTCGGTCAAAAAACCAAGCGTCAAACGGGGGTGACGTTCACCATTTGCTTGTTCAAAGCGCCTTTGAACGAGAAAGACACATGGCCTTCGACCAGTGCAAACAAAGTGTGGTCCTTGCCAATGCCGACATTGTTGCCGGGGTGGAACTTGGTACCGCGTTGGCGAACAATGATGGCGCCTGCTGTGATGTGCTCACCGCCAAAGGCTTTGACGCCGAGCATTTTGGGATTGGAATCGCGGCCGTTACGCGTTGAGCCGCCGCCTTTTTTCTGTGCCATGTTTGTGTAACTCCTTAGGCTTGGATAGAGGCAATTTGCAATTCGGTGAATTGCTGGCGATGCCCTTGACGTTTTTGATAGTGCTTACGGCGGCGCATTTTGAAAATATGCACTTTGTCGTGCTTGCCGTGTGCGACCACCATGGCTTTCACAGATGCACCGGACACCAAGGGTGTGCCGACTTTGATTTCTGCGCCGTTGCCGACAGCCAAAACCTGGTCGATCACAATTTCTTGGCCAACATCCGCAGCGATCTGTTCTACTTTGATTTTTTCGCCGGCTGACACGCGATACTGCTTGCCACCGGTTTTTATGACTGCGTACATACGAACCTCTGAAAGAAAAGACTCTTTTTCCGCCAACCCATTTTGAGCGGAGCCAAACATTTTAGCACGTGCAGGGGTTTTGTCACTCTTTTATATGAGATCTAGCGCTGGGCTACCTATAATTGCCCTTTAAATTCAGACATTTACACCTTGTCCAGCGCCCCTCCCCCCTCCTCCAGCCCGTTTTCTGGTCTGATCGCCAAAGACATGGCCGCTGTTGACCATTTAATAGGTCAGCGACTGTCCTCCAGCGTGCCATTGGTGGGGCAGGTGGCGCAGCACATCATCAGCTCGGGAGGCAAGCGTTTGCGACCGGTTTTGCTGCTTTTGATGGCCGGTGCTTTGGGCTACAAAGGCGACGACCACTTCAAGTTGGCGGCTGTGGTGGAGTTCATCCATACCGCCACGCTTTTGCACGACGATGTGGTCGACGACTCGGGCATGCGACGCGGTAAAGCCACAGCCAATGCCCTGTTTGGCAACCCCGCCAGTGTGTTGGTAGGGGATTTTTTGTATTCCCGCGCTTTTCAAATGATGGTCGAGTGCGGCGACATGCGTATTTTGGACATCGTGGCCGACGCCACCAATGTCATCGCTGAAGGCGAGGTCATGCAACTGATGAATATGCATGACGCGTCGCTTGATCAGCAAGGCTATTTGAAGGTGATTCGCAGCAAAACCGCCAAATTGTTCGAAGCCAGCACCCGCTTGCCCGCAGTATTGGTGAAATCTTCTTCAAAAATGGAAGCTGCTTGCGCCGCTTTCGGACAGGCCTTGGGCACCGCGTTCCAAGTGATTGATGATGTGCTGGACTATGACGGCGACGCCAACACCATGGGCAAAAACTTAGGCGACGACTTGCGTGAAGGCAAGTCCACGCTGCCGCTTATTTTTGCCATGCAACGCGGCACGCCTAGCCAATGCGAGTTGATCAAAAACGCCATCGAGCAAGGTGATATTGGCGCTTTGCCTGACATCGCCGAAATTGTTCGCTCGACAGGCGCCATGCAAGCCACACGGCAGGCTGCATCGGACGAAGCGCAATTGGCCTTGCATGCCCTAGAGCTTTTGCCCGCCAGTGAATACAAAACTGCATTGGCTGATATTGCCGAACAACTACTAGACCGCCAGAATTAAAAAAACCCGCTGCCTTGTGAGCAGCGGGTTTTAAGAGTTTTTCGCGAAATAGTTGATACAAGACTGGCACTGCCTGTTTCTTTGAGTGCAACTTCCCCCCTTTATGACCATGTTTTTTTACAGTGACCGCCATGGTTTCACTGCCCTACCCCTCATCAGCCACCGATCAAGACCAGCAAGCGGTTGACTGGC
>RFMX01000099.1 GCA_009927495.1 Betaproteobacteria bacterium | reverse complement strand
CGACAAAGGCCTGAAAGACGGTTTGGTGGAGTACCAACACCGGCGAGATGCCGAGGCCAGCAAGGTGTCGGTGGGTGAGGTGTTGGGGTTGTTAAAGGGTAAGTTAGGGGTTTAAAACCTAGTACTGTTGAATGTGCTGCCGGCAAATGCTTCATTTTTCAAAATGGCTATTTTCCATCACTGCTCTGTCTGGTTTGCAGCGTCACATCCGCCGGCCCGCAACGCGAAGAACACCTGGCCGATTCGGTTCGCATCGCCATGTCTTCAGCAGTGGCCGACTTGCCACCGCCCACACCTTACTTGCCCACTGAGCAAGACCAAGCCACTTACCAGCAGTGGCTAAGCCACACCCAAGTTCAGCTTGAGCGCAAACTCCAAGGCAAAAAAGGGCAGTCACGATTGCCCGAACTGTCGTCCCCCGAATTGCAACAAGCTTTTTTACAAACGGTTTGGTACGAGAGCCGCCGCGCCGGTTTAGAGCCCGCCCTGGTGATGGGCTTGATCGAGGTGGAAAGTGGGTTCAGGAAGTTCGCCATTAGCAGCGCTGGGGCGAGGGGGGTGATGCAGGTCATGCCTTTTTGGACCCGCCAACTTGGCATCAGCGACGAGTCAGCGCTGTTTCATTGGCAGGCTAATATGCGCTTTGGTTGCGTCATCTTGCGCCACTATTTGTCGGTGGAGCAAGGGAATATGCACATGGCCTTGGGCCGCTACAACGGCAGCCGTGGACAACTGACCTATCCGAAGGCGGTGCTGGCTGCGCAGCGGCGCTGGCAGCCCTGAGCCTTGAAACAAGGGACTTAAGCGCCTAACAATTTGGACAACTCGCCGCTTTCGTACATCTCGCTCATGATGTCCGAGCCACCGACGAACTCGCCCTTGATGTAGAGCTGAGGGATGGTGGGCCAGTTGCTGTATTCCTTGATGCCTTGACGGATATCAGCATCATCCAACACATTGACTGTGGTCATGGTTTTGGTGTCTACGCCGCTGGCTTTGAGCAACTGCACCGCACGGCCGGAAAAGCCGCACATGGGAAAGCTGGCATTGCCCTTCATGAACAATACGACCTCATTGCTTTTGACCAATTGGTCGATACGTTGTTGCACATCACTCATAGAAAACTCCCGTAAACACTGGGCATTTGCCCGTTCAGATGCCGGATTATTTCACTTCTGGCCACTGGCCCCCGCTGCAACGTTTTATGCCCGCAAGGTCCACACGGCTTTGGACCTGCGAAAAACCTGTTTGCCTCAGTAAATCTTGCACCGCTGGCGCTTGGTCAAAACCATGTTCCAGCAGCAGCCAAGCACCTGCATTAAGGTGCTCGGGTGCTTGCTCGATGATGTGGCGAATATCGTCCAGGCCGTCGACGCCGCTGACCAAGCCCTGGCGCGGCTCCGCGTGCAGGGCTGGCAAATGCGGGTCGCCCTCGGCGATGTAGGGCGGGTTGGAAACAATCAGGTCAAACCTACCCTGCAACCCTTTCAACCAATGCCCATGGTGGAAATGCACGGCCAAGCCCAAGGCTTGCGCATTGGCTTGGGCGACCGCGAGGGCGTCTGCACTGGCGTCTACAGCGCTCAAGACCCAGGAGGGGTGGGCGTGCTTCAAGGCCAAAGCGATGGCACCGCTGCCGGTGCCGAGGTCCAGCACTTTTGCTTGTTCAAGGTCCAGCGACAAAGCCCAGTCGACCAAGGTTTCGGTGTCCGGGCGGGGCACCAGCACCCGCGGGTCGACAGCGAGGTTCAGGCCGTGGAAGTCTTGCGAACCCGTCAAATAAGCGATGGGTTCATTGTGCAAACGCCTTTGCACCAAGGCGTTGAAAGCTTCCAGCATGCCCAAACTGAGCTCATCCCTGTCGTGCAGCAGCAGCCAAGCGCGGTCATGCAAGTCGAGGCCCAAGGCATGCAGTAGCAGGGTTTGCGCTTCCAAATGGTCCAACCCCAAGGTTTTGGCATGGGCCAAGGCTTGGGCGATGTTCAAGCCGCGCCCTCCAAGGCAGCCAGTTGCTCGGCCGCCTCATAAGCTTGCAGCGCTTCAACCACGTCACCCAAATCGCCCTCCATGATGCCCAGCAGTTTGTAAAGCGTGAGGTTGATGCGGTGGTCGGTGAAGCGACCTTGTGGGAAGTTGTAGGTGCGAATGCGGTCAGATCGGTCGCCGCTGCCTATCAAGCTTTTGCGCTCCGCGGCATCTTTGGCAGCACGCTCGGATCGGTCTTTTTCTTGGATGCGGGCGGTCAGTACGCGAAGCGCTTGCGCCTTGTTGCTGTGCTGGCTGCGTCCGTCTTGGCACTCGGCCACGATGCCG
>RFMX01000074.1 GCA_009927495.1 Betaproteobacteria bacterium | reverse complement strand
GGGAACGGCATAGCCCATTTCTTCATTGCCAGGTTGTGCATCGTTGGCAGAGGTGTCGCCCATGGTCAAAGCGATATCGCGGCTGGCCAAATAGGTACAAGCGCTCATGCCAAAGCCAGGCTCACCTTCAGCAAAAATCGCACGAGCTGCTGCGCGTTGCTCAGAGGTCATCTTTTTGTACTTAGAAGCACCCCATGTATTGCCTTGGCCAGTGTGCAAAGCGACGCAGTCGCCAGGGCCAATTTCTTTGAGGCCTTGCGCTTTGACGATGGCTTTCACATCTTCGCCTGTGATGATCCCGATGTCGCCAGGTTGCTTGGGAACAGGCAGCATTTCAGCGGCTGCAGACAGCTTGCCCTGCGATTTACGGTAAGCCACAGCATCCAAGACCACGAGTCGGCAAACAAAACCAAACTCTGCAATATGCTCAACACCGTGAGGACCCATGCCCATGACTTGGTCACCAGCGCCACGCTCATAGGCGTCCCAGCTGATGATACCGTTGTAGCCCATGGGGCCTTTGGAGGTGTTCACATAAATGTGACCAGGACCATCAAATTGGGTTTGAATTTGACCAATTTGGGTTACCACTAATTCATCATGGTAGACCAAGGCATTTTTCCCAAACGGGCCACCGGTAGGAGTTCCTGGGATGTACATATTCCATTTACGAGGACCAAATCCAGGCGCTTCTGAGTGGTAGTGTTTACCAATCGTGACGGATTTGTTTTGTTTGATGGTGCTTAAAGCACGGGCAATATTGGCTGAATTTTTGGTGTGATTGGCACTTCCAATGCGGTCATCAGCACCCCATTTCGAGGGAGCCCAAGTGAGAGCCGCATCATCGATGGGCCCTTTCAGTGCGTGGTGCTGGGTACCTTCTTGCGCAAAGGCAAGCCCCATGATCATAGAAGCAGATACTGAAAGCAAAAACTTTAACTTCATACCATTCTCCTTTAAAAATTGAACACCCCATGGGTTCAACCAAGAGAATAAGGAAGATTTCCCAAATTGAACAGGGATAAATCTCTGTTTTCTTTAGGGGTATTCCATTAAAGGGCTTAGAAATTCAGAGTGCGCTTGTCCACCGCCAAAGCCGCTTCCTTGGTGGCTTCGCTCAAGCTGGGGTGGGCATGGCAAATACGGGCGATGTCCTCGGCGCTGGCCTTGAACTCCATGGCCACCACCGCCTCAGCAATCAGCTCCGATACCTGCGGCCCCACCATGTGCACA
>RFMX01000162.1 GCA_009927495.1 Betaproteobacteria bacterium | reverse complement strand
TTTTGATGAACGGCTGCGTTTGTGCATGCAAGTGATTCGCCGCCATGCAGAGAAAACCGGCCGCCAAGTCATGTATGCGTTTAACTTGACGGGTGAACTCGATGAGATGAAACGCCGCCATGACCAAGTGTTGTCTGAAGGCGGTACTGCTGTGATGCTGAGCTTGAACTCGGTGGGCATGACGGGTTTCAATGCGTTTCGGCGTCACGCACAACTGCCTATCCATGCCCACCGCAACGGCTGGGGCTATGTGCAAGCGGGATGGTCGTATGTGGCTTGGCAAAAGTTATGGCGACTCGCCGGTGTTGACCATATGCACGTCAACGGCATTGCCAATAAATTCCAAGAGGCCGATGACAGCGTGATTGCCTCTGCACGGGCTTGCCTACAGCCCTTGTTTGAACACAAACCCTGCACTGTGATGCCTGTGTTTTCCTCGGGTCAAACCGTGATGCAAGCCCACCCAACGTGGGAGAGCTTGCAATCGACAGATCTGATTTTTTTAGCCGGTGGCGGTTTATTCGCTCACCCAGGCGGTATTGCTGCAGGCGTGCGTGCTTTGCGCCAGTCTTGGGAAGCCGCCATGGCGGGTATGCCTTTGCAACAAGCCGCCCTCAGCCACCGCGAATTGCGTGAGGCGGTTGCCACTTTTGGCCCCCCAGCGTGAGCGAGATGGCTACACCGCCCTACCGTGCCAGTGTGCTGTTTTACGGTGACGACTTCACGGGTGCGTCTGACAATGCGGCGCAATACGCCAGACATGGCTTGCAAACTCAGTTGTTCTTTAACCACCCTGGCATGGCGGCTTTGCAAGAAGCGGCCGCTCAATGTGATGTGGTGGGCATCGCTGGCACTGCGCGGTCTTTACACACCGAGGCCATGCGCGAAGAGTTGCTTCCCGTGTTGCAAGCGTTTGCGCAATTGCAGGTGCCTTGGGTGCAGTACAAATGCTGCTCGACCTTTGACAGCGCAGCGCATACGGGCAGTTTGGGCTATGCCATTGGGCTGATGAAAGAGGTCTGGCCCGACTGCTTTATCCCAGTGCATTCGGCCACACCCGAGTTTGGGCGCTACACCTTGTTTGGACACCACTTTGCCCGAGCCGGTAACGAGGTGTACCGCTTAGACAAACACCCAGTGATGTCGGTTCACCCCGTGACGCCTATGCATGAATCTGAGTTGGCCAAAGTGTTGTTAACACAAGGTTTTCAAACCGACCATGTGCTGGATGTGCGGCAGTTAGACCAACACCAAACTTCCCCTGAACATTTAACCAAGATGCTTGCCAGCCATCACAGCGCAGTGGTGGATGGCTACACCCAGCAACAGGTGGTGACTGCCGCTGCGGCGCTGTGGCGCTTGACGCAACAACGCCAAATCTGTGCCATGTCTGCCCAAGGTTTGGCCCACGGACTGGGGCAGTATTTGCGTGAATCCCAGCACACCCAGTTTGAAGCCCCCAAGCAACAACTCTTGCCCACCGACCGCTTGTTGGTGTTGTCAGGCAGCTGCTCGGCACTGTCCGCTGCGCAAATAGACCATGCCGAGCAAGCTGGGTTTATATGCCTGCGCTTGTCTAACGATGCCTTGTTGGACGATGTGCAAACACGGATGCTGAATGCACTGTCAGCAGGGCAAAGCGTGGTGGTTTTCACAGCGCGTGGGCGTGAGCAAAGCCACGATTGGCCTGCCGGTCAACTGACGCAACGCATAGGGGCGTGTTTTGCCAAGCTGGCTGATGCAGCTTTCAATCACACCGCATTAAGTCGCTTGGTGGTGGCGGGTGGAGATTCTTCAAGCTACACCATGCGAGCCTTGGGGGCAGAGGCTTTGCAGATCAAAGCCAGCCACTTTGCCCAAAACGCCCACTTCGCAGCACTTGTGTCTGCCAAGGCGCATATCCATGGCAAAGAGGTGTTGCTCAAAGGTGGCCAAGTGGGCGATGCCCAGCTTTACAGCTTGGTGCTGAAAGGTTTTAGCAGCTGAGTCAGCTGCTCCCCTCATCGGGATCGCTTCGTTCCTCGCGATGACATCAGTCTGTATCGAGAGCATCCAAGGGCAAGCGCGCCAAGGCCTCGGCTTCGGGCAAAGCCTCCACGCCTTTGAGTACCCGGCGCATTTGTTTGCTGCGGGTGTCGGCGCGGTCCAAGGTATCGGCGGCTTTTTGCACCTGTTCACGCACCTTGGCCACCCACTCACCATAGCGGTCGAACTCGGTTTTCACCGCG
>RFMX01000333.1 GCA_009927495.1 Betaproteobacteria bacterium | reverse complement strand
ACCTTCAAACCTTTGTCATAAGCCATGGGCCGCAGTTTGAGTTCTTTACCGCCTTGCGAAACGATGAAAGGAATGTCTTCGACAATGCGTTGACTCTCATAGTTCATCTTGTAAAGAGGCCCACTCTCGGTCACCATCAAGGCCTGTGACAAACGTCGGTTGGCTCCCAATAAGCGCCAGCCATCTTCGTCCAACAAATTACGCCCAATTGAGGGCAAGCTGACCAACGCCGCATGAAAAGTCAAAGCCACTTCATCGGGTTTGCTCTCGGCTAATTTGTCAGTTCCTGCAGCACGTGTCCCTTTAAATAACTTCTCAATCTCACCTCGGGTAAGACTGAACTCACTGACCATGCCACGCGAAAGCAAGGTGTCCCAAGCTAATGGCTTGAAATGGTCATCCTCGGCTTTGCGCTTGACAGAACTCGACGCACTGCTGCCAGCGATCTGACCCATCTTGCTCGCCTCTAAGTGCGCCAAGGCCACCGAGGCTGCAGAGGTAACGATGGTGCGGTCAATCGCCTTCGCACTCACCGTACCCGCTTGCACACCAAACAATGCAGCGTATTGCTCATCTCTTCGTGCAGTGGCCAAATGACCAAAGATTTCAATCTTGTGGTTGACCGTCAAGCCCTCGTATTGCTTGGCAAACTTTGTGAGCTTGGCAATGCCGGCCTCAGATCGAAAAATAGGCTCGCGGTGGCTGATCAGTCGAGTCTCCAGAAAGCGACCTTCTGTGTCCATGGCCACCAAAATATTGATGGGCTTGCCACCATAACCACGCACCGGTTCAAAATCCACTGACTCAAACACATAGCCTTTGAGTTCTGGTTTAGCGTCTGGCATCTGCGGGCTTTTACTGAACAAGGGGTAAAGCGGCATGCCTGTTTGCATTTCACCCACCACAAAAGTATCACCAAAGATTTTGTCGATATCTTCTTTAAGCAACTCCCCCGCCCATAAGGGGGACACGGTCAGCAAAAAAATCAAACTGAAACAGTAACGAGCAGCCAATGAAAGCAATTGCATAAGATCACACAAAGAAAATATCATTGGGTTATACCAGTCAAAATCTCGGTATTTACCCTTGCAACAATGCAAGACGACTTAAAACATGACGGGCCATATTCCCTATGCTAAGGTCAATGCTTCGCTGTTTTCAGCCCAAAGGCACTTGCATGAACACTGCTCTACAACCTTCCACACCGTTTGAAGAAGCCACTTACCTCAAAGTCACTTGGCGACTCATTCCCCTGCTGCTGCTTTGTTACATCGTTGCCTATTTAGACCGTGTCAATGTCGGTTTTGCAAAGTTGCAAATGGCCGGTGAGTTAGGGTTTTCTGACGCGGTGTATGGCCTGGGTGCGGGTATGTTTTTCATTGGCTACTTCTTTTTTGAAGTGCCTAGCAACATCATTTGCACAGAGTGGGTGCCCGTGTTTGGATAGCCCGCATCATGGTGACTTGGGGTATTGTTCTGGCGGCATGATGTTCATTCAAACTGAAACACAGTTTTATGTCATGCGCTTTTTACTGGGACTGGCTGAAGCCGGTTTTTTTCCTGGCATTATTTTGTACCTCACCTACTGGTATCCCTCTCACCGTAGAGCTCGCATTGTTTCCATGTTCATGACTGGCATCCCTTTGGCTGGTGTGATTGGTGGTCCTTTGTCAGGCTGGATCATGAAAAGCTGGGATCAGGTCAGCGGCTTACACGGTTGGCAATGGATGTTTTTGCTCGAAGCTATTCCCTCTGTGATCATTGGTGTGGTGGTGTACTTTTATTTAGACGATCGCATCACCAGCGCCAAATGGCTCAAAGATGAAGAGCGCGATATGTTGCAAAAGCGGATTGAAGAAGAAGAAAGCGACAAAGAACATGTGCCAATGATGCAGGTCTTTAAAAGCGGCCGCATGTGGACCATGAGCGCTATTTACTTCACCATGGCCATGAGTTTGTATGGTGTGAGTTTTTGGCTACCCACCATCATCAAAAGCATGGGTGTCACTGACAACTTGGAAATTGGAATGCTGTCATCTTTACCTTGGATCGCAGCGGTGTTTTCTATGCTGTTGTTTGCCCGAAGTGCCGACAAAATGCGTGAGCGCCGCTGGCACGTGGTCATACCCATGCTGATGGGCTCTACAGGCTTGATTTTGTCAGTGCTTTTGTCTGGCAACCATTACCTGTCATTTGCAGCACTCATACTGGCCTGCATGGGTATTGTGTCTGCCATTCCTTTGTTTTGGAGTTTGCCTACCGCGTTCTTGGTGGGTGCAGGTGCTGCTGCGGGGATTGCAGCCATCAACTCCATTGCCAACTTAGCGGGTTTTTTGGCGCCGTATTTGGTGGGCTGGCTCAAGCAACTCACCTCATCCACCGATTCAGGGATGTACATGCTGGCAGCCGCTTTGGTGATAGGTGCTGCAATTACCTTGATGGTGCCAGCCAAGCTGGTCAACCGCTGATCAAGCCCCAGTGCGTGCCTAGTACACCAAGCTGATAGGCACGCACAACTGGTAACCCACGCCCCAGACCGACTTGATCGCAGGCTCGGCATCGGCTTCTTGCACCGTTTTGAATTTCTTACGTAAGCGGGCAATCAACTCCTCTAGAGCGTGCTTGGTCATGCCCTCCTCGTCGTCTTCGCGTGAAAATAAATCACACAGAGCGCCTGACTCCAAAA
>RFMX01000089.1 GCA_009927495.1 Betaproteobacteria bacterium | reverse complement strand
GGAAATACCCATGCCCCAACCGACATGGATGGCCTCAAACGCCTGCAGACTGACAATGACGCTGCGGTCTATGGGTGCGCCGGTGGGTGCCAAGATGCCCACCACCGTCATGGGGTGGTCTTCGTGCTCGGTGCCCAGGCCACTGGACTGGCCGTGGGTGAGCACCAGTTTGTCGTTGAGCTTGTGGCCAAAGCGTTTGGCCACCTCGGCACCCAGCACCACTTCGCTCAAAGCCTCAGGCTGGCTGAGGGGGTCGGCAAATGCCCGCCCTTGGGCCCACTGCAAACCTTGGCCTTGGCTTTTGAAGCGGTTGAAGATCTCAGGCGTGCTGCCCAGCACCGGGTGACCCAGGTAGCTGTCGCCCAGTTGTATGGGCACTGCCCATTGCACTTGGGGCAATTGCGCCAAGGCGGTGTAGCCCTCGTAGCCCATGTTGCGCGAGGGGCGTCCGATTTGGAAGACGCTGTAGAGCATCAGTTCGGTCGCGCTGCCGCGTGGCCCCACGATCAGGTCCACGCCGCTCAAGGCATTGGAGAAACTGCGCTTGGCGTCTTCACGCAGCTGCTGCACCCCCAGCAAGATCAGCACCGACACGCTGACCGACACCATCACCATGGCCAAAGCCTGCTTGCGCGACCAAGCGCTGCGCCATGCCAAGCTGAACCACATCATGCGCGGCTCCTTAAAGGCATGGCAAACACATGATCGAAGCGCTGCGCCAAATGCGCGTTGTGGCTGACCATGACCACGCTGGCAGCCTGCCTTCGAGCAGTGCCCAATAGAAGGTCGAGAAATTCAAGCTGGTTGGCGTCGTCCAACGCCGAGGTGGGCTCATCGGCAATCACCAAACGGGGGCTGCCCATCAAAGCACGCACCGCGGCGACGCGCTGCTGCTGACCCACCGACAACTGATGGACTGGTTGCTGCCACACGCTTTGCGGCAGACCTAGGGTTTGGATCAAATACAGCGCTTGGGCTTGGGCGTCGCCCCAGTCTTGGGCGGCTGCCTTTGCACGGCTGGGAAACAAGCGGGTGGGTAGCAGCACATTGGCCTGCACATCAAGATAGGGCAGCAAATTGAACTGCTGAAAAATCACGCCCATGTGTTCGCCACGCAAGCGGTCCCGCGCAACGCTGGATAGCTTCAGCATGTTTTGCCCCAGCACCTCAAGCTCGCCGTGGCTGACGGGAATGACACCCGCCAACATGCCCAGCAAGGTGCTTTTGCCGCAGCCGCTAGGGCCTTGGATGAACAGGTTTTCACCCTGCAACAGCGCCAGTTGTGCAATCTCAAACAAGGGCGGCGCATGGCCCCAAGCGTGAGAGAGTTGCGAGAGCTGCAGGGCGTGGGTCACGGTTTACCAGCGAAGCACAGGGTCTTTGGCTTTGAGGGTGACGCTGGACTGCCCTTTGGGGCTGACCATATCAACCTTCAGGCTGCTGAGCCGCGGGTGTTTTTTGAACAAGGGGATTTCAAGCTGCTTCAAGGCGCTGGGCTGGCTACAGCTGAATTCAAGCTCCGCATCCAAGTCGCTGTGCTCAGACTTCTTGCCATTGAACATATCGGCGTTGACCTGCAAGGATTTGGTCTGACAGTCGGCCGCCGCAGGCAAGTTGATGAAGTAACTTGCTTGGGTCACCGCAGCTTGCAAATCAGCCATGGCTTTTTTTTGTGCAGGGGTTCGCGGCAAATGCTCAAAGCCAAGCAGGCTTTCCATGGGAATTTCAAAGCTGGCTTTGACCGTGCCGCCTTGCACCACTAGCTCAAGGTTGCCAAGGCCGTGCGAGTGGGCGGCGTGTTTGTCGCCAGCCATCGACCAAGTGCAACATAACAAGAGAGGCAAGATAGCTAAGCGAGCAAATATATGTTTCATGATTTTTCCAATCTAGATTTTTCCATTCTAGAAGATGACAAACAACATTGGGGGAATCAGTGCGGCAACCACATGGCCAAGGCGGGCAGCCAAGCAACGCCCAGCAACAGCAGCGCGGTTTGACGAAAAAAACTATCTTGCGCATGTTTTTTGTGTAAATAGGGAATCAAATCGGTCAAAGATATATAGGTAAAACTGGCCACAGTGATCATTAAAACGTAAGAAATGCTGGGGCCTGGCTCTAGCAACATCCAACCCACACCAGCGCCCAGCAAACTGCTCAAGCCTCCCATCAGGTTGAGGCGCAAAGCTTTGCCTTTGGACCAGCCCGAAGAAAAGTAAATGGCAAACTCTGCTATTTCTTGCGGCAGTTCATGGGCAAAGATGGCTGCTGTGGTGGTAACGCCCAACCAAGGGTCAGCCATGAAGGCACCTGCAATCAACAGTCCATCGACAAAATTATGCACGCCGTCCCCGACCATCAAGGCGTAGCTTGCAGGCAGCAAGCCCCGCTCTGCGGCGTTATCTGTAGGCAATACACCAGCATGCTGGTGTCGCCACAAAGCGCTTCTTTCCAAAAAATAAAACCCTAGCAAGGAAATGAGTAACACCACAAACAAGCGATGGGGGTCTACACCCTCGTTTTCTAAGGCCTCGGGAAGCACATCGAGCAAAGCGGCAGACAGCATGGTTCCAGCTGAAAAAGCCACCATCAGGGACAGCACTTTATGGGGCACTTTATGGGCCGCCCAAAAAGCGACGAGCATGCTCCCTACGGTCGAAAGCACACACGCCAACAAAATCCAACCCAATGTCATATCCAAGGGTCTCAGAGAAGTCTTTTAGAAATAAAGTTGCAAACCCAATTTGATGTTTCTGCCAGGCAAGGGCGCCTTGGGACGGCCCGTCACCGTGTCTGCAGCGGTGGTGGTCAACACAGAGGTGGCGGGATAAGCCAATTGGTCGGTCAGGTTGTCAACCCTGAGGTACCACACAGCTTGGTTGGCTTGGATGGTTTGTCGGTAACTGAGTTGGGTATTCCACAAGGTGTAACCGGCGGTCGCCACCTGAGTGGACGCCAAGCGTGGCGCTTGGACCTTGTCCAGCCCCACAGCCACGCGCCATGGGCCCGATTGCCTTGACAAAGCAGCGCCCCAACGCAAGGGTGCGATACGCGGCAAGGCTTCTCCCGTGTCCAGGTTGCTGGCACGAACGGAATCCGCCCGTAATTTGAGATCCCACAAGGCAAGCCCATCAATGGCTGGAAACAAGCCGCTGCTGCCAGTTAAACGCAGTTGCGCCATGGCTTCCCAGCCTTTGAACTGGGCTCGCACCGCGCTAAACGCATACTTGTCCCAGCAATCGTTATCGGCGTCAGCACTGGTACAAGCAACGGTGTCTGCACCTGCGCCACCGACAACACCATCGCCATTGACCACATCGCCTGTGGCATTCAAACCGATGTAATTGCTAAAGCGGTTGTCAAAGTAATTCAGGCTGGCGGTGTGCGGCCCCTGCCCCCATGCCATACCGATGTCCATTTGACGGGCTTTTTCGGTTTGCAAAGCCACCGAGCCTTGCTCATAAGCGGCGGTGGCCACATGCACACCGTCGGCACGCAGCTCATAGTCTTTGGGCGCTCGTGCGGTACGCGCCCAATGGGCTTTGAGCGACACATCGGAACTGAGCTTGTACAAAACGCCCAAAGAACTGCTGATAGGGGAAAACGTGTTGGACGTTGCGGCAGAGTAACGGGTCGACCCATCGTCCTCTGGGTCGAAGGCATTGCCATTGACTTTGACAGCTTCGGAACGCAGACCAAAACTGAAACCTCCCCATGGTTTTTTCAATTCTTCAACCCAATAAATCGCGGATTGCCGGGTTTGGGTCGACGGCATGAAGGCCTCCGCGCCATTGGCTGCAAACCGGCCATCTTCGGCTTGCCAGCCGACAACCCCTTGCCACTGTCCCCAAGCGCTGGCCACGGCTTGGTGCTTGGCGCTCCAGCGCAGCTCTTGTCCCTCTTGGCTGAACAGCGTCCCAACCTCACCCGATTCGTATTCCGTGTGTTGGTAATCGGTGTTGGTGAACTGCACCCGCATGTTGTCCCAGCCGCTTAGTGGATGGCGGATTTCAGTTTCCAAGGCATAGCGATCGCTTTGCATGCCTATGGTCACCGTATCCTCGGCCACCGTGCCGTAAGTGCTGTTGTAGTGCGTGCCTGACAAGCCCAGATAGCCTTTGTCCCAAAAGACCGAGCCGCCTAAGGCATAGCCACGGTTGGTGTTGGCCGAATTGCAAATGGCCTTGGCTGAGGCGCTAGAACCCGACTTCGTACAGGCCAAGGTATCTGGCACGCCCATATCACCGCTGTGCCTGCCAAAGGCATCCACATGCAGACCATAGCGCTCGTTGCCAGACTCGAGCATGACCGCTGCGCGGGACTCTTTGTTGACAGTGGACCAACCCACATCGGCCTTGCCGCTCAAGCCCTCCATGGGCAGCGTAGGAATGCGGTTGTCGATCAAGTTCACCACGCCCCCCACTGCGCTGCCGCCGTACATGATGGCTGCCGGCCCTCGTAAAACTTCTATGCGTTCCACCGTCAATGGGTCTGATGGCACTGCATGGTCATTGCTTAGGGCAGACACATCATGCGAGCTTGCGCTGTTGTTCAAGATTTTGATTCGGTCGCCATCCATGCCGCGGATGATGGGACGGCTGGCATTGGGGCCGAAATAACTGCTGGACACGCCTGGGGTGGTTGCCAATGTTTCACCTAAGGTGCTTTGAGAACGCATGAGCAACTCCTCGCCTTGCAGGACTTGCACGGCTTGTATGCCCTCGGCATTGCCCAAGGCATTGCCCGTCACCGTCACTTGTTGTAAGCGCTCAGGATTTGCTGCAGGTATGTTTTGGGCTTGTGAATGAAGCACCTGAAAGAACAAAATGACCAAGCCCCAGCGCTTGGCGTCGAGAACTTGGTTTTGGGGTGAAAATCGGTCCATGGAATCCTCCGCTACACGATAATGATAATTCATTATCACATAAACCGCTTATCCCTATGGAACGCATTACCAAACAAGGCACGGCCATCCTCAACGCGATCAAAGCCGCTGAACGCCCCTTATTGGCGCAAGAAATTTTGGATGCCGCAACGGCAGAGGCACCAGGCATGGGCATCGCCACGGTGTACCGCAACATCAAATCGCTGCTTGAAAACGGCCTGATTGGCACGGTCTACCTGCCGGGCGAAAACCCCCGCTACGAGACATCGCACCACCACCACCATCACCATTTCCACTGCACACTTTGCGACAAGGTGTACGACATACACGATTGCCCAGGCAACTTGCAACAACTCGCGCCTGATGGCTTTCAAGTGGACAGCCATGAACTCACGCTTTACGGCAGCTGCAGCAGCTGCAGACTCAGCCCCCCGCCACCTTGAGCATGATCTTGCCGATGTGGGTGGACGACTCCATCAAGGCATGGGCTTGCGCGGCTTGGTCGAGATCGAACACTTGGTGAATCACGGGCAACGCTTGGCCTTTTTCCAGTAAGGGCCACACCTGCGTTTTCAATTCGTGGGCCATTTGCGCTTTGTCAGCCGCGCTGCGGGGGCGCAAGGTGGAGCCGGTGAAGGTCAGGCGCTTGACCATGAGGGCAATCCAGTCCACCTCGGTTTTCGAGGGCTGTAAAAACGCGATTTGCACCAAGCGGCCGTCAATGGCGAGCGTTTGCAAATTGCGCTGCATATAGTCGCCGCCCACCATGTCCAAAATGATGTTCACGCCTTTTTGCTCGGTGGCGGCAAGCGCTTGAGCGACAAAATCTTGCTGGCGGTAATCGATGGCCACATCGGCACCGGCCTTGAGACAAGCCGCCACCTTGTCAGCATTGCCCACGGTACACAGTACTTTGGCACCAAAGGCCTTGGCCAATTGGATGGCCGTCAAACCAATGCCAGAAGACCCGCCATGCACCAAGAAGCTTTCACCTGCCTGCAAACGGCCGCGTTGAAACACATTGGTCCAGACGGTGAAATAGTTTTCGGGCAAGGCCGCTGCTTGCAACAGACTGAACCCCTTGGGAACAGGCAAAGCTTGCCCCTCGGGGATGCTGACGTACTCGGCATAGGCACCGCCATTGGCCAAGCCACACACCGCGTCACCCACCTTCCACTGCGTCACGCCCTC
The DNA here is from genome assembly GCA_009927495.1 of Betaproteobacteria bacterium. Lineage (GTDB taxonomy): Bacteria > Pseudomonadota > Gammaproteobacteria > Burkholderiales > Burkholderiaceae_C > Limnohabitans. Next base: position 1,011 of record RFMX01000089.1, on the reverse strand, counting down.
GCCCAGCGCCACCACATGGCCCGAGGCTTCCAAGCCCAAAATCGGCGAGGCGCCGGGTGGGGGCGGATAGCGGCCGCTGCGCTGCAAACAGTCAGGACGGTTGACGCCTGCATACGCCACTTTCACCAAAACCTCGCCAACGGCCGGCGCAGGAACGCCGGTTTGGGCGGCCTGCAAAACCTCGGGGGCACCGCCACTGCCGTGGTCGATGAAGCGCATCAAAGTGGGAATCGTCATGGTGAAAACCTTGTCTACAAAGCAGTTGGAGAGCCATTGCTGGGGCGTGCAGGATAGCACCGCACACCGCAAACCCTGCCCCATGCCCCTGATTAAACTCCGTTAAACTGTGTTTTTATACAGTATTTATCCTCTCTTGACATGCACACCCTGCACCAACACCCCCAAGCCCTGCAAAACCATCCCAGCGGCACGCCGCTGCGCCTGCTGCTGCACCGCATGTCGGCCGGCTTTCCTTCGCCCGCCGCCGACGACACCGAAGACAGCCTCGACCTCAACGACTACTTGGTGCGCCACAAACCCGCTACCTTCATGTTCAATGTGCGTGGCGACTCCATGCGTGGTGCCAGTATCGAAGACGGCGACAAAGTGGTGGTGGACCGCTCGCTGCAAGCGCGGCACAACGACATCGTCATCGCCGTGGTCGAAGGCGACTACACCATCAAGCGCTTGCACCAGCAACACGGGCGCATCGAGTTGCGCCCCGAAAACCCTGCTTACCAAGCCATCGTGCTGAATGCCGAGCGGCCATTAGAGGTATGGGGCGTGGTGGTCGGCGTGGTGCGGCGCTTGACGCGCGGGGGCTAGGCATGAACGCACCCGCACAGTTTGCGCTGGTCGATGTCAACAACTTCTACGTCAGCTGTGAACGCGTATTTCAACCGCGCCTGCACAACACCCCCATGGTGGTGCTCTCCAACAACGATGGCTGCGCGGTGGCTCGCTCCAACGAGGTCAAAGCGCTGGGCGTGAAGATGGGCGCACCTTGGTTTT
>RFMX01000393.1 GCA_009927495.1 Betaproteobacteria bacterium | reverse complement strand
CAGTGAACGCCACTGTCGACGGTTTGCGCGCAGACATTCGTGGCAACTTAGAGCGGGAAGTGAAGTTCCGTTTGCTTGGCCGCAATAAACAAGCCGCATTGGACGCATTGGTCGACCATGCAGAACTGGATTTGCCCAACTCCATCGTACAAGCCGAACTAGACCGCATGGTGCAAGGTGCCCGTGAAGAACTGAAACAACGCGGCATCAAGGACGCCGATAAAGCGCCTATCCCTGAAGACGTATTCAAGCCCCAGGCTGAACGCCGTGTGCGCATGGGCTTGGTGGTCTCTGAATTGGTGCGTCAGCATGGCTTGCAAGCCACGCCAGACCAAATCAAAGCCCATGTGGAAGAACTCTCTGCCAGCTATGAAAAGCCCATCGAGGTGCAGCGTTGGTATTACAGTGACAACCGCCGCATGGCCGAAGTTGAAGGCATTGTGATTGAGCAAAACGTCACCAACTACGTATTTTCGCTGGTCAAAGTCAATGAGAAAGCCATCACTTTTGATGAATTAATGGGACAACAAGCCTAATCAGGCTGGAGAAACGCAATGAGCGCATTAGACACACAAGCGCTGGGCATGGTCCCAGTCGTCATCGAGACCAGCGGTCGGGGCGAACGCGCTTACGATATTTACTCGCGTTTGTTGCGAGAGCGGGTCATCTTTTTGGTGGGTCCCGTCAATGACCACACAGCCAATTTGATCGTCGCGCAGTTACTGTTTTTAGAGAGCGAGAACCCTGACAAGGACATTTCGCTCTATATCAACTCACCCGGTGGCTCGGTCAGTGCCGGTATGGCGATTTACGACACCATGAACTTCATCAAGCCATCGGTCTCCACCTTGTGTATCGGTATGGCTGCCAGCATGGGCGCTTTCTTGCTCGCCGCTGGTGCTAAAGGCAAACGCTTTTCACTGCCCAACTCCAAGGTCATGATTCACCAACCCTTGGGCGGCACACAAGGCCAAGCCACCGAAATTGAAATTGCAGCTCGCGAAATTTTGAAAACCCGTGAGCGCTTGAACCAGTTGCTATCGGAGAACACCGGCCAACCTCTGTCGCGCATTGAAGTCGATACCGAGCGCGATTACTACCTCACCGCCGACGAGGCCAAGGCCTATGGTTTGGTCGATGATGTGATTGCCAAGCGGCCCTGATGACCTCAGCCCCTCAGCGGCCAAGCGTCTCGCTTGGGGGGACGGCTTCGGATTTGGGTATCATTGATTCATCCACTTAAAACATAAGACCGAATGGCCGACAAAAAAGGTACTTCCAGCGAAAAAACGCTTTACTGCTCTTTTTGCGGCAAAAGCCAGCATGAGGTCAAAAAACTCATTGCCGGACCCTCAGTTTTTATCTGTGATGAATGCATCGATTTATGCAATGACATCATCCGCGATGAGTTGCCGCCTGAGGCTGCAACCATACGCGAAGGGCGAGGCGATTTGCCCAGTCCCTTGGACATCAAAAACAACCTCGACAACTATGTGATCGGCCAAGAACCGGCCAAACGGGCCTTGGCTGTCGCGGTTTACAACCACTACAAACGCCTTCAGCATAAAGAAACCGCCAAAAAAGACGAGGTCGAACTGACCAAGTCCAATATTTTGCTGATTGGTCCAACAGGTTCAGGCAAAACCCTGCTGGCGCAAACTTTGGCCCGCATGCTCAATGTGCCTTTCGTCATGTCCGACGCCACCACCTTGACCGAAGCCGGTTATGTGGGCGAAGACGTGGAAAACATCATCCAAAAGCTGCTGCAAAACTGCAATTACGATGTCGAGAGGGCGCAGCGCGGTATTGTTTACATCGATGAAATAGACAAAATTTCCCGTAAATCTGATAACCCCTCCATCACCCGCGACGTGTCGGGTGAGGGCGTTCAGCAGGCTTTGCTCAAACTTATTGAGGGCACCATGGCCAGCGTTCCGCCCCAAGGCGGCCGCAAACACCCCAACCAAGATTTCCTGCAGGTCGACACCACCAATATCCTGTTTATTTGTGGCGGGGCCTTTGCTGGCTTGGAAAAAGTCATTGAAAACCGTACAGAACGCTCTGGTATTGGCTTTAGTGCTGTGGTCAAAACTAAAGAAGAGCGCAGTTTGTCCGATATGTTTGGACAAGTCGAGCCGGAAGATTTGATCAAATTTGGCCTGATCCCCGAGCTTGTGGGGCGTTTGCCAGTGGTCGCTACCCTCAGTGAACTCACTGAGGATGCCCTCATTGCAAATTCTCACGGAACCCAAAAATGCGCTGGTCAAGCAATACAACAAACTGTTTGGTATGGAAGGCGTTGAACTTGAGATACGACCCTCCGCACTCAAGGCGATTGCGAAAAAAGCCTTGGCCCGAAAAACCGGTGCACGCGGATTGCGGTCTATCCTTGAACAATCGCTGATTGACACCATGTTTGAATTGCCCAACAGCACCAATGTTGAGAAAGTGGTTGTAGAGGAATCTACGATCGAAGAAAACAAACCTCCTTTATGGGTCTACCGCGAGGCAGCCAAAAAGGCCTGAATTTCCCGCTGACCCATGGGTTGGCTTTTTTCCAGATTGAAAGTTTGACCATGTCAGGACAAACCCCTTTACCCGCCACAGCCATTGAACTGCCCTTGTTGCCTTTGCGCGATGTGGTGGTGTTTCCACACATGGTGATCCCGTTGTTTGTGGGTAGACCCAAGAGCATCAAGGCACTGGAAATTGCCATGGCGGCAGACCGCAGCATCATGTTGGTCGCCCAAAAAGCGGCGGCCAAAGACGAGCCTTTGGTGACTGATATGTTCGAGGTGGGCTGCGTGTCCACCATCTTGCAAATGCTCAAATTACCTGATGGCACCGTCAAAGTACTGGTCGAAGGCCAGCAACGTGCCATGGTCAACCGCATTGAAGATGGCGACTCTCACTTTGTTTGTACCTTGACGCCTGTGTTGCCCGCCGAGGTGGGTGACCAAGACACCGAGATCGAGGCCTTGCGTCGCGCTGTGATGCAGCAGTTTGATCAGTACGTCAAACTGAACAAAAAAATCCCGCCAGAAATTCTCACCTCTATCTCTAGCATTGACGATGCTGGCCGCTTGGCTGACACGATTGCTGCGCACTTGCCCTTGAAGCTTGAAAACAAGCAAGCGGTGCTCGATTTGCCGCAAATCAAAGAACGCTTAGAAAATCTCTACACCCAACTTGAACGTGAAGTGGACATTTTGAATGTCGACAAGCGCATCCGTGGACGTGTCAAACGTCAGATGGAAAAAAACCAACGCGATTTCTATTTGAACGAGCAGGTCAAGGCCATTCAAAAAGAACTGGGCGAAGGGGAAGAAGGCGCTGACATAGAAGAGATCGAGAAAAAGATCAAGGCTGCTCGCATGTCCACCGAGGCTCGTAAAAAAGCCGACAGCGAACTGAAAAAACTCAAACTCATGTCACCCATGTCGGCCGAGGCCACCGTGGTTCGCAATTACATTGATGTGCTGGTGGGTTTGCCTTGGAGCAAACGTACCAAGATCAAGCACGACTTGATGAACGCCGAAGCGGTTCTCAACGAAGACCACTACGGTCTTGAAAAAGTCAAAGACCGCATCTTGGAATATTTGGCGGTTCAGCAACGTGTTGACAAAGTCAAAGCCCCAATTCTGTGTTTGGTAGGTCCTCCTGGCGTGGGTAAAACCTCTTTGGGTCAATCCATTGCCAAGGCCACAGGACGCAAATATGTGCGTATGGCCTTGGGCGGTATGCGGGACGAGGCTGAAATCCGCGGCCATCGTCGTACCTACATCGGTGCTTTACCCGGCAAGGTGTTGCAAAACCTCTCTAAGGTGAATACACGCAATCCTTTGTTCTTGTTGGACGAGATTGACAAACTGGGTTCCGACTTCCGCGGTGACCCCTCCAGTGCATTGCTTGAGGTTCTTGACCCCGAGCAAAACAACACCTTCAACGACCACTATGTGGAAGTGGACTTCGATTTGAGTGATGTGATGTTTGTCGCCACTTCCAACTCGATGAACATCCCGCCTGCGTTGTTAGACCGCATGGAAGTGATTCGTTTGTCTGGCTACACAGAGGACGAAAAAATCAATATTGCTTCTCGCTACCTGATCCCCAAGCAGTTGAAAAACAACGGCATCAAGGAGGAAGAGTTGCGCATCGAAGAGTCAGCAGTGCGCGATATCGTTCGCTACTACACACGCGAAGCCGGTGTGCGTTCTTTAGAACGTGAGATTTCCAAGATTTGCCGCAAGGTGGTGAAAGCCCTGTTGCTCAAAACCATGCAACCCATGGTGGTAGTTAACGAAGACAACTTGAACGACTTCTTGAGCGTGCGCAAGTACACCTATGGTCGTGCCGAGAAGGAAAACCAAGTCGGTCAAGTGGTGGGTTTGGCGTGGACCGAAGTTGGCGGCGATTTGCTCACCATCGAAGCTGCCATCATTCCTGGTAAAGGCAACATCACCCGCACCGGTTCGTTGGGCGATGTGATGAAAGAGTCTGTCGAGGCAGCTCGTACCGTGGTGCGCAGTCGCTCGGCCAGCTTGGGTATTCGCAGTGATGTGTTTGAGAAGTCCGACATTCACGTTCACGTGCCTGACGGTGCCACACCCAAAGATGGCCCCAGTGCAGGTGCTGCCATCACCTTGTCCATCGTGTCTGCGCTCACAGGCATCCCTGTGCGCAGCGATGTGGCGATGACGGGTGAAATTACCTTACGGGGTGAAGTGACCGAGATTGGTGGCTTGAAAGAAAAATTGCTGGCAGCTTTGCGCGGTGGTATCAAAACCGTGTTGATTCCCGAGCAAAACATCAAAGATTTGCAGGAAATTCCTGACAACGTCAAAGCCAATCTGGAGATCATTCCGGTTCGCTGGATTGACAAGGTGCTTGAAATTGCTTTGGAACGCATCCCGACGCCTTTGCCGATGGATGAGCCTGAAGTCGTTGCTGCAACACCTGCCGCTGAAGTGGCGACAGTTGCTGTTAAACATTAAGCGTGTCGACGTAAAAATGGCGCATTTTTCCGCTATACTTTGCGCCTCATGCGGGAA
>RFMX01000221.1 GCA_009927495.1 Betaproteobacteria bacterium | reverse complement strand
CGAGGAGTTGCGACAGCTTTGGCTCAATACCCACGCGACACAGGCGCAATTGGCGCTTGATTTGCAGGCGTGGTGCAAACGTGCTGAGGAAAGCGGTGTGGCAGCTTTGCGTGACTTTTCTTTGCAATTGCGCACTGCGCGCATGGGATGACCGCCCCTCAATTTGACTATGTGATTGTGGGCGGCGGCTCCGCTGGTGCAGTTTTGGCCAACCGCTTGAGTGCCAATCCTCTGTGAGAGTGTGTTTATTAGAGGCTGGTGGCGATGGTCGTGATCTGTTGATCCGTGCCCCCATGGCGGCGGCCATCATGCTGCCGGGCAAGCCCATCAAGGTCAATAACTGGGCTTTTGAAACCCTACCCCAGCCTGGTTTGAAGGGTCGCCGTGGTTACCAGCCCCGTGGCAAGGCTTTGGGAGGCTCCAGCGCTATCAATGCCATGCTCTATGTACGCGGTCAACGTGAAGATTACGACCAATGGCGTGACATGGGCTGTGAGGGCTGGGGCTTTGACGATGTGCTTGCCTATTTCAAGCGCTCAGAAAATAACCAGCGTGGCAACAGTGAATTACACGGTACAGGCGGGCCTTTGTCCGTGGCGTTTCAGCAGTCGCCCCGTGCGATTTCCAAAGCATGGATTGAAGCGGCGCAGCAGTGCGGTCTGGCTTTGAACGGCGACTTCAATGGCCCTTCACAAGAGGGCGTTGGTTTGCATCAAGTGACTCAGTTTTGGGATGACCAACGTAATGGGGAGCGGTGTTCATCAGCTGCGGGGTATTTACACCCCATCATGACCCAACGCCCCAATTTGACTGTCATCACGGGCGCCCACGCCACTGAATTGCTATGGAAGGACAGGCGCATCTCGGGCGTGAAATACCGGCGCGGGCAACAGTTCCTCGAGGTACACGCTCAAGCCGAAGTGTTGTTGTGTACGGGCGCATTTCAGTCGCCTCAGTTGCTTATGCTGAGCGGCATCGGTCCAGCCGAGCATTTGCAGTCTTTGGGCATTGAGGTGAAACAAGATTTACCAGGTGTGGGTGCTAATTTGCAAGACCATTTGGATGTCACTTTGGCTTACCACTCTTTGCGTAACGATGTGATAGGTGTTGCACCAGTTGCTGCTTGGCAACTCCTCAAAGGCATTCAACAATGGCGCAAAGATGGCACTGGTATGGTGGCCACGCCTTATGCAGAAGCGGGTGCATTTGTGCGCTGTGCGCCAGACGCCCAGCGGCCTGATATCCAATTTCATTTTGTGGTGGCGCGTGTTGAAGACCATGCCCGTCGTCTGCACTGGGGCTATGGCTATTCATGCCATGTGTGCGTACTCAGACCGCACTCCCGCGGCAGCGTTCGTTTGCAAAGCCACGACCCCCTCGACGCTCCCTTGATAGACCCCGCTTATTTAAGTGACCACAGAGACACGGCCTTGATGGTGGAAGGTGTCAAAAAATTACGCACCATCATGCAAGCACCTGCCCTTCAATCCTACCGAGGCAAAGAGATTTACACCGCAGGCATAGAAACCGACGCGCAATGGGAGGGTTACATCCGTGAGCGTGCTGACACGATTTACCATTCTGTAGGCACTTGCAAAATGGGTGCTGCGCATGACCCCATGGCGGTGCTCGATACTCAATTGCGGGTCAAAGGGGTGTTGGGTTTAAGGGTGATTGACGCTTCGGCCATGCCAACGCTGATCAGCGGTAATACCAATGCGCCAACTATCATGATGGCTGAAAAAGCAGCAGATTTTCTGCTGCCCTAAGTTCACTGCTACCCAAGGGGCTAAACATGCGACTATTTTTTCAATCTCTGACCGCCATGGCCTGTTTGTGTGCAAGCGTGTCTTGGGCTCAAGAGCAAGCTCGGGTCATCTCCAGCACGCCCACTTGGGTTCCCTCCAACACGGTCAACAACCGAGGCGAGGTGGTCATGTACACCGCGTTCAATGTGGTTTACGAATTCGCAGGCAAACAATACAGCGTGCAACTGCCCAATGACCCAGGGCCTTACGTCACACTGCAAATCACGCCCACCTATTCGGCCTCCACCACCGCGCCCCCTTTGCCGCCTGCACCCCAAGTGATTTATGTGCAACCCCCAACACAGGTGTTGACCAATCCTGTTTATGTGCTGCCGTATTCGCCTCCTTACTATTACAGCAATCCCTTGCCATTTACCTTTAACTTTGGTCTAGGCTACTACCGGTGGCGACATTGAGACGGACAACAAAAAACCCGCCTAGGCGGGTTTTTTGTTGGTTCAAAGACTGTCAATTACTTCAGCTTGATTTCTTTGTATTCCACATGCTTGCGAGCTTTGGGATCAAATTTCATGATCGACATTTTCTCGGGCATGGTTTTTTTGTTTTTGCTGGTGGTGTAGAAGTGACCGGTACCAGCAGTTGATTCCAGCTTGATTTTTTCGCGTCCGCCTTTGGAAGCCATGATGAAGTCCTTTCGAAGTCGGTAAAAAAATTAAGCTTGACCGCGAGCGCGCATGTCTGCGAGCACAACGTCAATGCCTTTTTTGTCGATCAAGCGCAATGCAGCGCTGGAAACGCGCAAACGCACCCAACGGTTCTCAGTTTCCACCCAGAAACGGCGGTACTGCAGATTGGGCATGAAACGACGCTTGGTTTTGTTGTTGGCGTGGGAAA
>RFMX01000006.1 GCA_009927495.1 Betaproteobacteria bacterium | reverse complement strand
AACGCTTTGAGCGCACCTGGGTGTTTTACTTGGCTTATTGCGAAGCCGCGTTTTTAGAGCGCAACACCGACGTGGTGCAGTTCACTTTGCGCAAACCCGCATGACCGCTGCCACAGGCAACCCGCTGAGTGCCTGGGCCTTGGTGCGTTTGGGACTGCCTGCGCTGCCGCTGGCTTTTGTGGCGCTGCCTTTGTATGTGCTGTGGCCGCATTACTTTGCCAGCCAGTTCGGCGTGTCGCTTTCCTTGATCGGCGGCTTGCTGTTGTTGGCCCGAGCCTTGGACGCCCTGATCGACCCCAGCATTGGCCACTGGTTAGACAAGCTCTATGCACACAGCCCCAAGCGTGTATTGCGCCGGGCTTGGCTGGCAGCGCTTTTGCTGGCCCTGAGTTTTGTCGGTTTGTTTTTCCCGCAATGGCTGCTTGGGCGCAGCGTGGGGCAAGCCGATTTGTTGCTGTTGGTAGGCGCCTTGTTGCTGGTTTGTTATCTGAGCTACAGCGTCCTCACCATAGCGCTGCAAGCCTGGGGCGCGCGCATGGGCGGCGACAGCATGGCGCGCAGCCGCTTGGTGGGTTGGCGTGAAGGCTTGGGGCTGGCGGGTGTGATCTTGGCCTCCATGGTGTCTGGCTTGGCTGGGATCGCTGAACTGGTGTCGGTGTTTGTCGGTGTGCTGATTTGGCCATGCTGTCTTGGAGTGGGCCGTACAGCCCACCCCCAGCACTGACACGCGCAGTGGCGGTTGGTGGTCTTCGCTTTGGCAGCCTTGGCAAGACAGCGCATTTCTTCGCTTGCTCGGTGTGTTCATGGTCAATGGCATCGCGTCAGCCATTCCGGCCACCTTGATTGTGTTTTTCGTACAAGACCGCCTGCAGCTGGGCGCTGAGATGCAGGCGCAGTTTTTGGGCACTTACTTTGTCGCGGCGGCTGTTCTATGCCGCTGTGGCTGCGTTTGATTGCGCGTTTTGGGCTGGCTCTTGCTGGGCTGCAGGCATGGCCTTGGCCATTGCGGTATTTATCTGGTCGTTGGCGCTGGGCGCAGGTGACGTGTGGGGCTACACCGTCATTTGTGCGCTCTCAGGACTGGCGCTGGGCGCAGACTTGATCGCGCCTGGCGCGTTGCTCAACGGCGTGCTGCAAACTGAAGATCAGCAACACCCCCACGCGGGTGCTTACTTTGGCTGGTGGCAAGTAGCTACCAAGCTGAACTTGGCACTCGCCGCTGGTGTCGCCCTGCCTTTGCTAGAGTGGCTGGGCTACACCCCTGGCGCACAAGACGCCCCCGCCTTGGCAGCGCTCAGTTGGTCGTATGCCTTGCTCCCCTGTGCTTTGAAATGTCTGGCGCTGCTGTTGTTGCTCAAAGCGTCTCGTGTATCGCTAAATAAGGAGTCTGTATGAAACGCCGCTTATGGTTATCCGCTGCCGCCGCCACCGCCTTGGGTGCGAGCGGCTGTGCTGGCCCGTCCATCAACGACTATGCCCAAGAAAAGCCCATACTGGACTTGAAAACCTATTTCAATGGCGTGATCGACGCCTGGGGTGTGTTCACCGATCGCTCGGGACGTGTGGTCAAACGCTTCACCGTGGTGATGAACTGCAGTTGGAACGGCGAGCAAGGTGTGCTGGATGAAGACTTTGTCTACTCTGACGGCAGCACCCAAAAACGTATTTGGAAACTGCAACACCTCGGCAACGGCAACTACAGCGGTA
>RFMX01000436.1 GCA_009927495.1 Betaproteobacteria bacterium | reverse complement strand
CAGCTATGTAGCAGATATGTCCAGTTGTGAGGTTCTTCCGGTCAAAGTGTCCAAACTACTTTTGCCACTTCGCGCTTTGATTGAAAGTTTAGAAGCGAGAGAACATTGCCCACAACTCGAGTTGGCTTGTACAAAAACCACGATTGCTTTTGTGCTTCGCCATATGCATCCATTAAGTCCCCATGACTTAGATCGCTTAAGGCGGTTTTCAGCTGACTACGGGGTTCAGTGGTGGTTGCAATCCAAGGGCCCTGATTCCGTAAAGTTGATGGACGCTGAGGGAGTTGCCCCTGAGTTACAGATGCTCAGCTACGAATTGCCTGCTTTTGATCTTGTGATGAAATTTCGTCCAACCGACTTCACACAAGTTAATCCCTTTATCAATGAGGTCATGGTCTCAAAAGCTGTCAGCTTGCTGGGGGTCTCCAAGACCGAACGCATCATAGATTGGTTTTGTGGCTTAGGAAACTTCACCTTACCCATTGCAACTCTGGCAAGAGAGGTGGTTGGAATCGAGGGCAGTCAGTCGATGGTTGATTTAGCTCAGTTCAATTTCAAATTGAACTCAAGCTCACCTGAGCGGCTTTGTGGTGTGAACTTTTATGCACAAAACCTTTTCGATTTGACAGATGAAAAGCTGTACTCACTGGGATTCGCTGATAAGTGGTTAATTGATCCGCCTCGCGAAGGTGCTCATGCCTTGATCAATTCGCTGGTGAGTCTGATACAAAAAAAGGAATTGACAGATTGGGCTGCACCAAAAAAGATTGTCTATATAAGCTGTAACCCTGCAACCCTTGCCAGGGACGCAGGTTTGCTGGTTCATCAAGCAGGCTATGTTTGTACCTCTTCCGGAATGCTCAATATGTTTCCACACACTGCGCATGTAGAGAGCATGGCGGTTTTCGAACTCAAATAAAAAAGGCCTCTCAGAGAGGCCCTTGGCTTTTCATCAAAGTAAAGTCTTACTCTCTATCCCCACCCATGATACCCAAAAGTACAAGAAGACTTTGGAAAATATTAATAGCATTCATGTACAGAGCCAGAGTGGCACTGATGTAGTTGGTTTCACCACCGTCAATGATTCGTTTGATATCGTAGAGCATGAAGGCGCTGAATATGCCGATCGACAAAACAGATATGACCAGCATTCCGGCACTAGAACCCACAAAAATATTAATGATGCTAGCAACCATCAGGACGATGACCCCTACAAAGAGCCACTTGCCCATGCTGGACAAATCTCTTTTGATCACGGTAGCTAGACTGGCCATAGCAAAGAACACACCAGCGGTTCCACCAAAAGCAGTCATGACAATTTCTGTGCCGTTTTTGAATCCCAAAACCATTGCGATAAGTCGCGACAGCATAAGGCCCATGAAAAATGTGAAGCCAAGTAAGAAAGCGATTCCAAGCGAAGAATCTTTGTTTTTTTCGATGGCGTAAACAAAACCGAATGTTCCGGCCAAAAAGAATACCAAGCCCAGTCCGCCTGAAAGGTAGTAACTCACCCCACTGGCAATACCAAACCAAGCCCCCAAAACCGTGGGCAGCAGAGTTAAAGTGAGAAGCCAATAGGTGTTACGAAGCACCTTGTTACTGTCATAAGCGTCAACGCTTAAATCGCGAAAACCAATAGTTTCAACTTTGTCTGTCATCGAAATCTCCTTAAGGATCTTTAATTACAAGATAGGGACGATTGTATCTACATCAAGAATATTTTGAATAACCATCAAATGCTAAGCTAAACACTTTTAAATTGCTAAAAATTCATATGCAAACCAAATATTTCCTTCAATTGTCAGATGTCAAAGCGATGGCGGCAGCGGCGGAAGCAGAAGCCAACAAGAACCAATGGGCTGTGACTTTCGCCATTGTGGATGATGGTGGGCATTTATTGTGGCTACAAAGGTTAGATGGCGCCGCACCAGTTTCAGCCCACATTGCGCCAGCTAAAGCCCATACGGCTGCATTGGGTCGACGCGAAAGCAAAGTCTATGAAGACATCATCAATTCAGGCCGTTACTCATTTTTGAGTGCGCCTCTTCTAGAAGGCTTACTTGAAGGCGGCGTTCCCATCATCAAAGACGGGCAAACCATTGGGGCGGTTGGAGTGAGTGGGGTTAAATCCAATGAGGATGCCCAGATTGCTAAGGCAGCAATATCTGCACTCGATCATTGAAGTCCTCAGTAAATCAGCCTTTCAGGTTTGATTTCTTGCAAAATAGTTGTTGCAATTTCTTCAATACTCTTGGTGGTGGTTGAGAGCCAACGTACGCCATAACGCCGCATCATTGACTCAGCCTCCCGCACTTCCATTTTGCAATTATCAAGACTTGCATATATGGAATTTGGTCGACGCTCGTTCCTGATTTCACTTAATCGGTCTGGGTGTATCGTTAATCCAAATATCTTGGGTAAATGAGGCAGCAGTGCTGGCGGAAACATCTGTCGCTCGAAATCTTCCGGAATCAACGGGTAGTTTGATGCCTTCAAGCCATGTTGCATGGCCAAGTACAAACTTGTCGGAGTTTTTCCACTGCGACTCACGCCGACCAAGATGACATCAGACTTGTCTAAATCTACTTGTGTCTGTCCGTCATCGTGGGCTAAGCTGAAATTGATCGCCTCTATTCTGTTTTGATATGCCTTGCTTTTGCTGACGTCAGAAAAACGTCCAATACGATGGTTTGATTTGGTTTTAAATTCTTTTTCCAGTGGATTAACAAAGTTACTGAACATATCAAGAATCATGCCCTTGCAACCTTGGCTCAAAACCACCAAAACCTCATCATTGGCAAGCGTCGTAAAAACGATAGGTTTAAGTCCCTCTTTTTCAAAGCAAGAATTAATTTGTTGAACGGTCAAATGAGCCTTTGCAACAGTGTCAATGAATGGCAGGCGAATGTGGCGGTATTCAAACTCAAATTGAGCCAATATGGCATTGCCAAATGTTTCAGCGGTGATGCCTGTTCCGTCAGAGACAAAAAAAACAGATCTGTTGGTCATGATCAGGAAAAATTCATAAAGTTAAAAAAATCAGGTCTAAAATCAATTCAACTACAGATTTTTTGGACGGATTCACACTCTTTCAAAGCACAACAACACAAGAGATTTTGAATCGCGTCGAAAACTAATTGCTATTTGTGCAATTAGGCGTATTTTAACTTTGGAGTTTTTATGTCTGCACTTTTTCATGCGACAGATCTTGTCGTGCCCTTTGAATTATTGCGCATGACAGATGTCGAGTCTGTTGGGGGCAAAAACGCCAGCTTGGGTGAAATGATTTCTCAACTTCCTGATGGTGTTCGCGTACCAACTGGATTTGCAACGACTTCCTATGCTTTTAAGCAATTTTTAAAAAACAATGATTTAGGCAACCGAATCAATAGCTTGCTGCAAGGCTTGGATACAAATAATTTGATGCAGTTATCTGAGGTCGGGCAACAAATTCGCGAGTCGATATTGGGTCAGCCTTTCCCCAAAGACCTTGAAGATGCAATTAGATTTCAATTCAAGCAGTTGAATGTTCAGTCGTCATCAGCCTCCTACGCGGTGAGGTCGTCAGCGACAGCCGAGGACTTGCCCGATGCTTCATTTGCAGGTCAGCAGGAGAGTTTTTTGAACGTTGAAGGCATTGACCAAGTCTTGGTCAAAGTTAAAGAAGTTTTTGCTTCACTTTACAACGATAGAGCTATTAGTTACAGGGTTCACAAGGGTTTCGCACACGCAGATGTGGCCTTGTCGGCAGGCGTTCAGCGCATGGTCAGGTCGGATTTGGCTGCCTCTGGGGTGATGTTCACCATCGATACAGAGTCAGGGTTTGAAGACGTGGTTTTCATCACGTCAAGTTATGGCTTAGGCGAAACGGTAGTGCAGGGTGCTGTCAACCCTGATGAGTATTACGTTCACAAGCCTATGCTTGCCAAGGATAAAAAATCCATTGTGAGGCGAAATTTGGGCTCCAAATTGATTCAGATGCGTTTCGCAAGCTCTTCTGAAAAAATTCAATCTGGTCATGCCGTCACCACAGTTGATGTTCCTGCAGAAATGCGAAACAGATTCTCTCTTTCGGATGAAGACGTTATCGAACTCGCTAAATATGCTGTTCTGATTGAAAAACATTACAAGCGTGCAATGGACATAGAGTGGGGAAAAGATGGAAATGACGGTCAACTTTACATACTGCAAGCCCGACCTGAAACTGTCAAAAGTCAGCAAGTTGGAAAGACTGAAGTTCGTTATAAATTGAAGTCCAAAGGCAGCGTGCTTGCACAGGGCAGAGCGATTGGCCAAAAAATTGGAACTGGGCCTGTTAGGTTGGTCAATAGCTCTGCAGAAATGGGACTCGTAAAAGCTGGCGATATTTTGGTTACCGATATGACGGACCCCAATTGGGAGCCCGTCATGAAATTGGCAAGTGCCATCGTGACCAACAGAGGCGGACGAACTTGTCACGCAGCCATTATTGCCAGAGAGCTTGGCATTCCTGCTGTCGTTGGTTGTGGGGATGCTACTTTTAAGTTGATAGACCAAGCCTTGGTGACGGTGAGTTGCTCTGAGGGAGATACCGGTTTTATCTATGACGGCTTGTTAGACACTGAAGTGACGCAGGTTGAGCGAGGTGTTATGCCTCCCATTCCAACCAAAATCATGATGAATATTGGCAACCCAAGCTTGGCTTTTGATTTTGCACAACTTCCCAATTCTGGTGTTGGATTAGCCAGGCTGGAGTTCATCATCAACAACAATATCGGTGTCCATCCCAAAGCCATTTTGGATTACCCACAAATTGATGCAGATCTTAAAAAAGCAGTGGAATCTGTTGCGAGAGGCCATGCCTCACCGCGTGCCTTTTTTGTAGACAAGGTTGCTGAGGGTATCGCAACGATTGCCGCGGCCTTTTGGCCCAAGCCTGTGATTGTTCGCCTGTCAGACTTCAAATCGAACGAATACCGCAAGCTGATTGGAGGAAACCGCTACGAGCCAGAAGAAGAAAACCCGATGCTTGGGTTCAGGGGAGCAGTTCGCTATTTGAGTCAGGATTTTTCTGCCGCTTTCGCCATGGAGTGTGAGGCTTTGAAGCGTGTGAGAAATGATATGGGACTGACCAATGTGCAAATCATGGTTCCCTTTGTCAGGACTTTAGGTCAGGCTTCCAAAGTGATTGATCTGTTGAGTTCTGAAGGCCTCAAGCGTGGTGAAAACGAACTCAAACTCATCATGATGTGTGAAATCCCCAGCAATGCATTACTTGCAGATCAATTCTTAGAATTTTTTGACGGTTTTTCCATTGGCTCCAATGATTTGACCCAGCTAACCCTAGGTTTGGACAGGGATTCTGGAATGCCTTTGCTAGCTGCAGATTTTGACGAAAGAGATGAGGCGGTCAAAATATTGTTAAGCAAAGCCATTCAAGCTTGCCAAAGCCAAAATAAATATATTGGAATTTGCGGTCAAGGGCCTAGCGACCACCTCGACTTTGCCAAGTGGTTGGTGGATCAAGGGATTCAATCTATTTCGCTCAACCCAGACAGTGTGGTTTCAACTTGGCAGGCCTTAGCAGGTATTTCAAAGTAAACAAAAATCTAATACAATAATTGCTTAACCTTGCTGCAACCATGCATGACGCTATGGGCAGCTTTAACCATAAGGAGAATTCATGCGTCATTATGAAATCATTTTGCTTATTCATCCGGATCAAAGTGAGCAAGTTCCGGCTATGCTTGAGCGTTATAAAACTTTGATTACCGCTGGCAACGGCAAGGTACATCGTCTTGAAGATTGGGGTCGCCGACAACTGACCTATATGATCAATAAACTCGCCAAGGCGCACTACCTGTGCTTAAACATTGAGGCGAACCAAGAAGTCATGTCTGAACTTGAACATGCTTTCAAATTCAACGATGCCGTTTTGCGCCATCTCACAGTTTCGAAGAAAAAAGCAGAGACTGCACCTTCCTTGATGATGAAGACTGTTGAGCGCGAAGAGGCACGAAAAACCCAGCACGCAGAATTCCAGGCTTGATTTTTCTCTTGGCTTGTGAATCGCCTTGAGTTGAAAGCGCAAATAGAGTCAATTTCTGTTTTGCGCTATTCACCAGGTGGATTACCCGTTTTGGATTTTTTGCTTATGCATGAATCAACGGTGCTAGAAGCAGGTCAATCAAGAAAAATTCAACTCATCATGAAATCAATAGCTATGGGCACTCTTGCAGAGCGAATCAGTCGTTTTGATTTGGGTAGCACTTGGTTATTCCATGGATTTATAGGTTCTTCCAAGAATTTGAAATCCGTTGTTTATCACATTCAAGAAATTCATACTGTTTCATAGGAGCCGACGATGGCCACATTCAAAAAGTTCAACAAAGATAAGCGTCCTAAGCGCAATACTCAATCTTTACTTTTCAAACGCAAAAGATTTTGTCGCTTTACAGTGACCAATGTTGAAGAGATTGATTACAAAGATATCGATACATTGAGGGATTTCATTGCTGAGAATGGAAAAATTATTCCCGCTCGGCTCACTGGTACCCGTGCAATTTATCAGCGCCAACTCAATACGGCTATCAAGCGAGCAAGGTTTTTGGCCTTGCTTCCCTACACCGATCAACACAAAATCTAAGGAGTAAATTCCATGCAAATTATTCTGCTAGAAAAAGTTGTTAACCTTGGTAATTTAGGTGAAGTCGTCAAAGTTAAAGATGGCTATGCTCGAAATTTTTTGATCCCTTCTGGTCAAGCCAGACGTGCAACTGAGACAGCTATCAAAGAATTTGAGGCTAAACGTGCTGAGCTGGAAAAGGCAGCTCAGGAAAAATTAGCTGCAGCACAAACCCAAGGCGAAAAGTTAAACGGAACCACCGTCAAATTAACGCAAAAAGCGGGTGTTGATGGACGTTTATTTGGGTCTGTTACCAACTTTGATATTGCTGAAGAGCTTGTCAAGGCTGGCTATCAAGTTAGCAAAGCACAGATTCGCATGCCTAAGGGCCCCATTAAAACTGTGGGTGACTCATCCGTGAGTGTTGCTCTTCATACTGATGTTCTCGTCGAGATCAATGTATCTGTATATGGTGAAACGAATTAATTTTGATTCACTTTATGAAAAAACCGCTCCTCGGAGCGGTTTTTTGTTTGTAAAGCATAGTTGCCAAGTTGTTATCCCCAGTTTGTACACCTGAATTAAACATACTTATACGGTGACTCAACGGGGTTGAAAAAGTAGGATACTGAGATTAGAGGATTGATGATGTCTGCTATTTTTTCCGAGTCGCAAGATTGCGTGTCTTCAAGTGACAAGCAAGTTGCTCAGTTACGTATACCGCCACACTCACAAGAGGCTGAATCCAGTGTTCTGGGTGGTTTGTTATTGGACAATAATTCTTGGGATAAGGTCGGGGACCTTTTGGTAGAGGCAGATTTCTACCGGTATGAGCATCGCTTGGTTTTTGCTTCGATTACCTCATTGGTTAATACCAATCGACCTGCCGATGTCATCACCGTGTTTGAACAGATGCAAAGCCAAGGTAAGGCTGAAGAGATTGGTGGATTAGCCTACTTAAATTCTTTGGCGCAGTATGTGCCGAGTTCTGCCAATATTCGACGCTACGCTGAGATTGTCAGAGAGCGATCTATATTGCGGAAATTGGTCAGTGTCAGCGATGAAATTGCGACATCTGCGCTGAACACCAATGGCCGCCCAGTCACCCATATTTTGGATGAAGCTGAGCAAAAGATCTTTAGCATTGGCGAAGAGGGTTCGCGGATGCGGCAAGGTTTTCAGAGCATGGACAAACTGGTTGTTCAACTCTTAGACCGAGTGGAAGAGATGTCGCAAAACCCTAACGACATCACTGGTGTTCCAACTGGTTTTTTTGACCTCGATCGAATGACCTCTGGTATGCAAGCCGGTGATTTGATAGTTCTTGCAGCTCGGCCCTCCATGGGAAAAACTGCGTTAGCGATCAATATTGCAGAGCATGTCGCATTGCAGGAGGATTTGCCAGTCGCTGTGTTTTCAATGGAGATGGGTGCATCTCAACTGGCGATTCGTATCGTGGGATCGATCGGGCGAATTGACCAAGGCCGTTTACGGACTGGCAAACTCATTGACGACGAATGGCCCCGCTTATCTGATGCCATCGAAAGACTAAAAACGGTTTCACTGTCGATAGATGAAACGCCAGGACTGACCACCAGTGAGCTACGAGCAAGTGCAAGAAGACTTGCACGCAGTTGTGGAAAGCTTGGATTGGTGGTTGTTGATTATTTGCAGTTGATGAGTGGGAGCGGTGGTGGCGATGGTGAAAATCGTGCGACCGAGCTAGGTGAGATTTCTCGTGGCTTGAAAATGTTGGCAAAGGAATTGCAATGTCCTGTCATTGCCTTGTCTCAGCTCAACCGCGGTGTAGAACAGAGAACCGATAAGCGCCCCATGATGAGTGATTTGCGCGAGTCAGGCGCAATTGAGCAAGATGCTGATGTGATTATGTTTATTTACAGAGATGATTACTACAACAAGGACTCCAAAGAGCCAGGAGTCGCAGAAATCATTATTGCGAAGCAGCGCAACGGTCCGACAGGGACTGTGAAACTAACCTTCCTCAAACCTATAACAAAGTTTGAGTCTTACGCAGGTGCATCCTCAGATTATTGATGATGCATCAATCAAAGTACATCGCTTGCATAGTCCGCTAATCTGGAGCGTTCGCCTCTGGCTAAAGTGATGTGACCTCCGTGGGGCCAAGCTTTAAAGCGATCAACCGCAAAAGTTAATCCCGATGATCCTTCGGTGAGGTAAGGCGTATCGATTTGGGCTAAGTTACCCATGCAAATGATTTTTGTTCCCGGGCCTGCACGGGTGATCAGGGTCTTCATTTGCTTAGGCGTCAAATTTTGGGCTTCATCAATGATGACAAACTTGTTCATAAAAGTTCGCCCTCGCATAAAGTTCAGACTTTTGATTTTAATTTTGCTTCGAATCAGTTCGTTTGTTGCAGCTCGGCCCCATTCCCCCGAGCTGGTATCTGTTTTGGCTAAGACCTCTAGATTGTCATCCAGCGCACCCATCCAAGGCCCCATTTTTTCTTCCTCTGTGCCCGGTAAAAAGCCAATGTCTTCGCCCACACTGACGGTGGCTCGTGTCATGATGATTTCAGAATATCTTCGTTCATCAAGTACTTGTATCAAACCAGAGGCAAGGGCCAGAAGGGTTTTTCCAGTACCGGCAGTGCCGGTGAGGGTGACGAAATCAATCTCTGGGTCCATCAGCATATTGAGTGCAAAGTTTTGCTCTCTGTTTCGGGCTGTGACACCCCAAGCTGCATTCTTCAGATGGCCAAAGTCTTTAAGGGTTTTGAAAACTGCTGTTTTCCCTCTGATTTCTGTCACTCTGGCATACAGGCTTGGTTCACCAGGCGCCTCAAAATAGATGAATTGGTTGATGTGCATATGCGAAACAATGGGGCCACCAATTCTGTAAAAGGTATTGCCACTTGCTTGCCAGCTCTCCACAGTTTTTGCTTGTTTAGACCAAAAGTCGATGGGGAGTGCCAAAGACCCGGAGTAAAGAAGATCGCCATCTTCTAAGGTTTTATCGTTTTGATAGTCCTCGGCAGGCAAGCCCAGCGCACGGGCCTTGACCCGCATATTGATATCTTTAGAAACAAGGACGACTTGTCTTTGCTGGTAAAGCTTGCCAAGCGCTTGAACAACCCCCAGGATTTGATTGTCTGCCTTACCTTGTGGCAGACTGGTGGGCAAGCTGTACTCCAAAGGTTTGGTTTGGAAAAAAAGCTTGCCGCCTACATCAGAGTGCCCTGTGCCATTGAGGGAAATGCCTTGGGATATATCAGAGTCTTTTAACCCAACCAGTGCATCTAGGGTTCTGCTGGTTTGTCTTGCATTACGGGCAACCTCGGTCATGCCTTTTTTGTTGCTGTCCAATTCCTCAAGAACAATCATCGGGAGGAAAATGTCGTGTTCCTCGAAACGGAATAGACACATGGGGTCATGCATCAACACATTGGTGTCAAGCACAAAAAGTTTGGCGGGACCGGAGGTGCTTGATTTCTTTTTCTTTTTTGACTTAGGCTGTGATACAGAAGATTCACTCAATGGATTGAGTTTCAGTGCCTGATGGGTATTGACAGAAAAATCAGTAGCTGACTCGTGGGCCAAAGACTTATTTTTGACAGGGACGCTTGGAAAAAGCTCTGTTTCTTTAGCAGATATAACTTTTTTATCTGCCGGTTTAAAAGTCTTATCAGTCGAGACTTTTACTTGTGCTTGAAGCGTTGATGCGCGTTTGTTCGGGGCTGGGGGCAAAGGCATGAGCGTTAGGCTGTGGTGGCTGTTGCTTTTTTCAGTGCCTTGACCGCTTTTAAAACCTCATCAACATGACCGGGAACCTTGAGGCCCCTCCATTCTTGTTTGAGAATACCATCGGCTCCGACGAGGAAAGTACTTCTTTCTATTCCTTTGACTTTTTTCCCGTACATGATTTTATTTTTCACGACACCAAACATATGGCACATTTTTTCTTCAGTATCTGCAATGAGTTCAAAGGGCAGTTCAAGTTTTTCTTTGAAACTATCGTGTGAACGCATATTGTCTCTGGATACACCGAAAATAACGGCACCGGCTTTGGTGAAGTCTTTGAATTTATCTCTAAATTGCATGGCTTCAGTGGTGCAACCAGGGGTATTGTCTTTCGGGTAAAAATACAGGATGACTGTTTGGCCTACGTGGGACTGGTGGCTTACTTTGACGCCTCCAGTCGCATTGGCTTCAAATTCGGGGAGGTGTTTATTGACAACAATCGCCATGTTTCAGAGTCCAGTGTGACATAAAGTCCGAAGCGAAGCTTCGGAAGAAATGCATTTTATCCTGAAAATGACCTATGGCTTTTGCTCACTGCCCTGCTGGAGCAAAAGAATCGCCGCCACTTTTCTGTTTTCACTGGCCAGTACGTTGTAAGTCCTACAAGCAGCAGCAGTGTCCATGACCTCAATACCCATGTTTTGCGAAGCCAATCTCGCTAATTGGGCGGGTGGAATTTGTATCTTTTGTGTTCCACAGCCAATCAATAAAATTTCGGGCTGCATTTGAAGCAATGCAGTTAACTCAGTGGAATTAAGTGAATCGTAAAAACTGGCTTGGTAAGTCATTCTTTGGCCAGACCAATCAATGAGTAAGCTTTGGTAGAACCTCTCACCGTCGATTGCTAACCAGCCAATGCCATGCCCTGTGACAGTTTGCCCATGGATACGATCAGGTTGTAATTTCATGGTGATTTGGGTCAATAGTAAAGCGATAGGCGCTTGAAGTATGGTCAAATTATAGGTT
This sequence comes from Betaproteobacteria bacterium, assembly GCA_009927495.1. Lineage (GTDB taxonomy): Bacteria > Pseudomonadota > Gammaproteobacteria > Burkholderiales > Burkholderiaceae_C > Limnohabitans. The sequence goes on along the minus strand of RFMX01000436.1, from coordinate 12,912 downwards.
TAGCCCTGCAAACGCATAGGGAGAGTCCATGAAAACCATCCATAAATCTGCCAAGCTAGCGAATGTCTGCTATGACATTCGTGGACCTGTTTTGGATAAAGCCCGTCAAATGGAAGAAGAGGGGCACAAGATCATCAAGCTCAATATCGGAAATTTAGCTGTGTTTGGCTTTGATGCGCCGGAAGAAATCCAACAAGACATGATCCGTAATTTGCCCAGTGCGGCAGCCTATTCGGACAGCAAAGGAATTTTTGCGGCCAGAAAAGCGGTCATGCAATACAGCCAAGAGCAGGGTGTGGACGGTGTTACGCTGGACGATATTTATCTAGGCAATGGTGCCAGCGAATTGATTGTCATGGCGACCAACGCCTTGCTCAACGATGGCGATGAAATGTTGTTACCTGCGCCTGACTACCCACTTTGGACTGCAGCGGTGAGCCTTTCAGGCGGGACCCCTGTTCACTATATGTGCGATGAGTCCAATGGGTGGATGCCTAACATAGCTGATATCAGGTCAAAAATCACACCCAATACCAAGGGAATTGTGGTTATCAACCCCAACAATCCCACAGGAGCCTTGTATTCTGACGATTTGCTGAAGGAGATTGTGCAAATAGCCCGTGAATTTGGTTTGGTGCTATTAGCTGATGAGGTTTACGACAAGGTCTTATATGAAGACGTCAAACACACGTCTATTGGCAGCTTATCCAAAGATGTTTTGACCCTGACGTTTAACTCCTTATCTAAAAGTTACCGCTCTTGCGGTTACAGGGCAGGTTGGTTGGTGGTTTCTGGAGAGAAGAAACCTGCAAAAGACTACATCGAAGGCCTCAATATGCTGTCTTCCATGCGCTTGTGCTCCAACGTACCTGGTCAAAATGCCATTCAAACCGCCTTGGGTGGCTATCAAACCATCAATGATTTGATCAAGCCTGGGGGAAGGCTTCGTCGGCAACGAGACTTGGCTTACGAACTCATCACAGCCATTCCGGGTGTCACATGCGTCAAGCCCCAAGCAGCTCTGTATATGTTTCCAAAGCTTGACCCCAAGATGTATCCCATCAAAGATGACCAACATTTCATCAATGAACTCTTGCAGGAAACGAAAGTTTTGTTGGTCCAAGGTACGGGATTTAACTGGCCTACAACAGACCATTTTCGAATTGTCTTTTTGCCACATGAAGACGATTTACGGATAGCCATTGGTCGAATTGCAAAATTTCTTGAGCAATACAGAAAGCACCCGACCGCATGAAGCCAGTGAATATCGGTCTTTTGGGTATCGGCACGGTTGGACTAGGTACCTACCGTGTGCTTAACCGCAATCAAGAGGAAATTCAGCGCAGAGCAGGGCGCCACATTCGTATTTCAATGGTTGCAGATATCGACGTTGAAAGAGCGCGGTCGCTTGTCAGTTCGGATTGCATTGTGGTCAATGATGGTCGCCAAATCATTGCCAACCCAGATATCGATATCGTCGTCGAACTCATTGGAGGCTATGGCATCGCTTATGAATTAGTGATGGCGACGATTGAGTCTGGTAAGCACGTGGTCACGGCTAACAAAGCTTTATTGGCAGTTCACGGGACTGAAATTTTTGCGGCTGCTCAACGCAAAGGTGTGATGGTTGCATTTGAGGCGTCTGTTGCAGGTGGTATCCCCATCATCAAAGCCTTGCGAGAGGGTTTGACCGCCAATCGAATTGAGTGGATTGCAGGCATCATCAATGGGACGACCAATTTCATACTTTCCCAGATGAGAGAGAAAAATTGGTCCTTTCAGCAGGCCTTGGAGATGGCTCAAAGCCTTGGTTATGCAGAGGCCGACCCTACTTTTGACATAGAAGGAGTTGACGCTGCCCACAAGGCATCCATCATGGCGGCCATCGCATTTGGCGTTCGCATGCCATTCAAGAGTGCTTATATTGAAGGTATAACGCAGCTTCAATCGCAAGATATTCTTTTTGCTGAGCAACTTGGCTACCGAATCAAACTCCTTGGCATAGCTAAGCAAACCTCAAATGGCATTGAGTTGCGAATTCACCCCTGCTTGGTGCCTGCTAAATCTATCCTTGCCAATGTAGAAGGTGCCATGAACGCAGTCATGGTTCAAGCTGATGCAGTCGGGACCACGCTTTACTATGGCAAAGGTGCGGGCAGTGAGCCTACCGCGAGTGCGGTGATCGCAGACTTGGTCGACATCACACGATTACAGACTGCGGATCCTTTGAACCGGGTTCCACATTTGGCTTTTCAGCCTCAAGAAATGCGAGATATTCCGATTTTGTCGATCGACAAAGTGTTGACTGCCTACTATTTGCGCTTAGGGGTGGCTGACCAAGCTGGTGTGCTTGCAAGTGTGACCGGTATTCTTGCCGAGTTCAATATCAGCATTGACGCCATGCTTCAGCAACCTTCACACAACAAGGAAGAAAGCACAGAGTTGATCATCTTGACACATCAATGCGTAGAGTCTCAAATGAACGCTGCATTGGAGAAAATTCAATCCTTGGCCACTGTGATTGAACCTGTTGTTCGAATTAGAAAAGAAGAGCTGATCTGATGTTTTACGTTTCTACGCGCGGTTATGATGAGGGTCAACGGTTTTGCGATATTTTGCTCGAAGGGCTGGCACCTGATGGTGGCTTGTATTTGCCACAGACTTACCCTGCGGTTTCCGAAGAGCAACTTGAAAAGTGGCGACGCATATTCCACAGTGAAGGCTACGCTGCTCTTGCATTTGAAATTTTGTCTCTTTACATTGATGACATTCCTGCTGATGATTTAAGAAAACTCTGCTTTAAAACCTATACAAAAGACGTGTTTGGCAGCTCTCTCATAGTTCCATTGAGAGCCTATCCTGACAATATTTTTGTGCTTGCCTTGTCCAATGGACCTACCTTGGCTTTCAAAGATATGGCGATGCAGTTGCTTGGCAATTTGTTCGAGTATGAACTTGCAAGACGACATCAAACATTGAATATCTTGGGAGCAACCTCAGGGGACACGGGGAGCGCTGCTGAATATGCCATGAAGGGAAAAAAGGGCATCCAAGTCTTCATGACAAGTCCGCGTGGGCGCATGAGTAAATTTCAACAAGCTCAAATGTTTTCTTTGAGCGACCCCAATATTCACAATATTGCAATTGAAGGCGTGTTCGATGACTGTCAAGATTTGGTCAAGCAAGTATCCAACGACTTGAGCTTCAAGCGCAAATACCAAATTGGAACTGTGAATTCCATCAATTGGGCCAGGCTATTAGCCCAAGTGGTTTATTATTTTTCTGGGTATTTTCAGGCAACGCAAACCTCAAAGCAAAAGGTGAGCTTTACGGTTCCAAGTGGAAACTTTGGTAATGTGTGTGCTGGTCATGTGGCACGAATGATGGGTTTGCCTATTCATAACTTGATCGTTGCAACCAATGAAAACGATGTGCTTGACGAATTTTTCCGAACTGGTACCTATAAGGCTCGATCTGGGGAAAATACTTTCGAGACATCCAGTCCTTCCATGGATATTTCAAAGGCAAGTAACTTTGAGCGTTTTATCTTTGACCTGCTAAAGCATGATGCCAAGACGGTAAAACACCTCTTTGCCGAGGAGTTGGTAAAGACCTCCAAATTTTCACTTTCAAATCATCCTTTGTTCGTCGATGCCAAAGCACAGTTTGGGTTTTTAAGTGGCAAGAGTACACATGAGGACAGGTTAAAGACCATTCGTCATGTTAACGAAACGATGGGGGAGTTGATAGACCCTCACACCGCTGATGGTTTGAAAGTTGCCCTAGAACATCACTCCCCAGACATACCCATGCTGGTATTGGAGACAGCGTTACCTATCAAATTTGCCGAAACCATTCATGAAGCAATCGGTATTGAGCCAAAGTGTCCAGAGGCTTTTTCTGAACTTCAATCCTTGCCACAATTTGTCAGTGTCATGCCAGCAGACATTACAAGCTTGAAAAATTTCATTAGCTCTTATGTTGATGGAGACTCTCTTTCATGATGCATGTGATTGCATTCGTGGGGAGTTCAGGTGCTGGAAAAACGACCTTGATTGAGCTGTTAATAGCTTTGTTTAAAGAGCGTGGCTTGCGTGTATCTACAGTCAAGCACACCCATCATTCGGTTGAAATAGACCACCAAGGCAAAGACACTTGGCGAATGAAAAAAGCTGGCTCCTTTGAGGTGGCTTTGGTTTCCGACAGTGAAATGAGTTTGCAGCGAACGTTTGAGCAAAATTCTCATATGACCGTTCATGAGGTCATTGCTCAAATGTACGAGGGTGTTGATTGGGTTTTTGTAGAAGGCTTCAAATCCAGCGATCTTTTAAAGGTTGAAGTCATCAGACCACAAGAGGGTTTGATGAATCCTTTTTTTCTGTCTGATGACTTTGTGGTGGCGGTTGCATTTTCTGAAGCAACTGACCTTCCAGTAGCTACCTCTTTGCCCGTGTTACCTTTAGACAATCCTGACATCATTGCCGATTGGTTAATCAGCCAACAAGACAGATTTGTTTACTCACCTACATTTTCATGAACTCATCGTCTTTACTTTCACTCGATGATGCGCTGCATAAGCTTTTGCTTTGTGCCAAGCCATTGAACAGAGTGTCAAACGTGTCAACCTTTAATGCTGACGGCAGTGTTTTGGCACAAGACTTGGTCTCAGCCATACAAGTACCCTCTTTTGACAATTCAGCAATGGATGGATACGCCTTGCGTTTAGCTGATTTGGCTTTGAATGATGGGGTTTTAAAGTTAGGCCAACGCATACTCGCTGGTCATGCCGCTTCAACTTTAAACAAGGGTGAAGCTGCACGCATCTTTACTGGTGCTCCTGTTCCATTGGGAGCCGATGCCGTAGTGATGCAAGAAGAAGTCACGGTTGTTGATGATTCACATGTGCGCTTTCAGACTGCGCCTACCTCTGGACAATGTATTCGCAAAAAAGGTGAGGATATTGAGAAAGACACTGTGCTTATCCACAAAGGTACGCGTCTAGATCCCGCTTCCTTAGGTTTGGCCGCCAGCATTGGCTTGTCTTCTTTGGCTGTATTCGATAGGCCTAATGTTGCTTTGTTTTCCACTGGCGATGAGTTGGTCATGCCAGGCGATATCGAGCCTCATCTTTTGCCCTCAGGTTCAATTTTCAATTCGAATCGATTTTTTTTGCGCTCATTGCTTGAGCGTCTGGGCTGTGAAGTGACGGACTTAGGCAATGTGCCTGATGACCCCAAGCAGACTGTTTCTGCGCTTTCTGAAGCTGCCATCAACCATGATGTGATTTTGACAAGCGGGGGTGTTTCTGTTGGTGAAGCTGATTTTGTCAAGCCTGCTGTGCAGGCACTTGGAGAGCTACAACTTTGGTCTTTGTCCATCAAGCCCGGCAAACCTTTCGCCTATGGCCATGTTAAGAATCAATCCAACCCCGATAAACAAGCACACTTTATCGGTCTGCCAGGAAACCCTGTTTCTAGTTTGGTAACTTTCTTGATGTTAGTCAGACCTTTTTTATTGTCCCTTCAGGGCTGTCTTGATGTGACTGTTGAGCCTAGCTTTGAGAGAGCTGACTTTTCTTTCCCCAAGGCAGATAAGCGGCGAGAATTCTTGCGGGCAAAGCGCAATCAACATGGTGGATTGGACTTATTTCCCAACCAAAGTTCTGGGGTACTGACTTCTGCGGTTTGGGCTGATGGTTTGGTTGATAACCCAGCAGGAACCATCATTGCTCCTGGCGATCAGGTGAAATTTCTTTCATTCAAAGAATTAATGTCATGAAAGTTACGATTCGTTTTTTTTCATCCCTTAGAGAGCAGCTCGGCATCAGTCACCAAGAGCATGAGACTGTGTCGCTTAACGTAGCGCAACTTCGTTCTGAATTGATGCTTTTACAGCCTGTTTTTGCACAAGCCTTGGCGCCTGGCAAAGCTATTCGCGTCGCCCTTAACCAAGAGGTGTGTGAAGACACAGCCTTGTTGTCTGAAGGCTGTGAGGTGGCTTTTTTTCCTCCTGTGACCGGCGGCTGATATGAGCTTTACAGTAGCCATACAGACCCAAGACTTTGATGTAAGCCATGAAGTGCAGGCCTTGCGATCAGGAAGAGCTGATGTAGGTGCAGTCTGTGTGTTTGTGGGTACGGTCAGAGACAGAAACGACGGAGATAATGTTTCTACCTTGGAGTTGGAGCACTACCCAGGCATGACTGAAAAGTCCATTCAACGAATGCTCAATGAAGCCCAGCAAAGATTTGAAATGATTTCTGCAAAAGTAATACATAGGGTTGGCATATTGAATCCACTGGACCAGATCGTGCTGGTTGCTGTGACCTCTGCTCACCGTGGCCAAAGTTTTCAAGCGTGTGAATTTTTAATGGACTATTTGAAAACACAAGCACCCTTTTGGAAGAAAGAAACGGGTCCTAATGGCTCACATTGGGTGGACGCCAGAATAAGTGATGATCAAGCCTTGGCAAGATGGGGCATACAGACAAAAAATGCTCTCCCTAAGTGACAGGTTCTTCCGCTTGTCTTGAATTCTCTGCTGACCGCCTCACCTAAGCTATTGGAAATAGGTCTCAAAGGATGTAAATGCGGCTAGACAAATTAACTACAAAATTTCAAGAGGCACTGTCAGATGCACAGACCCTTGCGCTTACCAAAGACCAAGCCTATATAGAGCCTTGTCACCTGTTGGTAGCTATGTTGCGCCAAGACGATGGGCCGCGTACCTTGCTGGTACGCTCAGGCGTTAATATCGCAGGCCTATTGAAAGACAGTGAAGAAGCTATAGCAAAGTTACCTGAAGTTCACGGTCAAGACCAAGTTCAAGTTGGTCGTGATCTGGTCACCTTGATGCAGTCTGCAGAGAAGGAATCCCTCAAGAAGGGCGATCAATTCGTAGCCAGCGAGATGTTTTTATTGGCCTTATCAGACTCCAAATCTGATTTGGGGCAGATTGCCAGAAGGCACGGCTTGAGTCGTCAAAATCTAGGTGCAGCAGTCGATGCATTACGAGGCGGTGATACGGTTAAGTCTGCTGACGAAGAAAGCCAGCGAGGCGCACTTAAAAAATACACTCTTGACTTGACTGAGCGAGCCAGAATGGGAAAGCTCGATCCCGTCATTGGCCGCGACGATGAAATTCGTCGTGCCATTCAAGTCCTGCAAAGGCGAAGTAAAAATAACCCTGTGCTCATTGGCGAACCTGGCGTGGGAAAGACCGCCATTGTTGAAGGCCTTGCGCAGCGTATTGTGTCTGGCGAGGTGCCGGATTCATTGAAAGGAAAGCGGGTTTTGTCTTTGGATATGGCCTCTCTTTTGGCCGGGGCTAAATTCAGGGGTGATTTTGAAGAAAGACTCAAAAGCGTCCTCAATGAATTAGCCAAGGATGAAGGACAAACCATTGTCTTCATCGATGAGATCCACACCATGGTGGGTGCTGGCAAAGCTGAAGGCGCCATGGATGCTGGCAATATGCTTAAACCTGCATTGGCAAGGGGTGAGTTGCACTGTGTGGGCGCTACCACGCTTGATGAGTACCGCCGTTTCATTGAAAAAGATGCCGCTTTAGAGCGCCGGTTTCAGAAGATCATTGTGGGGGAACCTTCTGTTGAGGCCACCATTGCGATATTGCGTGGGCTTCAAGAGAAGTATGAAGTACACCATGGGGTTGAAATTACCGACCCTGCCATTGTTGCCGCGGCAGAACTTTCGCACCGTTACATCACTGACAGATTTTTGCCTGACAAAGCGATTGATTTGATTGATGAGGCTGCCGCCAAAATCAAAATTGAAATTGACTCCAAGCCCGAAGTCATGGACAAGTTAGAGAGGCGACTCATACAGTTAAAAATTGAAAGAGAAGCGGTTCGCAAGGAAAAAGACGATGCTTCTCAAAAACGCATGTCGCTCATTGAAGAAGAGATCTTGAAGCTTCAAAAAGAATATGCCGACCTTGAAGAGGTTTGGAAGTCAGAAAAAGCTCAAGCCCAAGGTGGTGCGGTTATCAAAGAAGAAATTGATCGTACACGTTTTCAAATTGAAGAACTTAAACGCAAGGGTGACTTTAATAAAGTGGCTGAACTTCAATATGGCAAATTGCCTGAATTGGAAATGCGTATGAAAGCGGCTAACGCCGTAGATGCTTCAGATGGACAAGCCCATGTGATGCGTCTACTGAGGACGCAAGTTGGTGCAGAAGAAATTGCTGAAGTTGTTGCGCGTGCCACGGGTATTCCTGTCTCTAAACTGATGCAAGGCGAACGTGAAAAATTACTGCTGATGGAAGAGCGACTTCATGCCAGGGTTGTGGGACAAGATGAAGCCATTGTGGCCGTATCCAACGCCATTCGCCGTAGCCGCGCAGGGTTAAGCGACCCCTCAAGACCCACAGGGTCTTTCCTATTTTTAGGCCCTACAGGGGTAGGTAAAACTGAGCTTTGCAAAGCGCTTGCTGGGTTCCTGTTTGACAGCGAGGACCATTTGGTTCGTATCGATATGAGCGAATTCATGGAAAAGCATTCTGTGAGCAAACTCATAGGCGCACCTCCTGGCTATGTGGGTTACGACGAAGGCGGCTACTTAACTGAAATCGTTCGTCGTAAACCTTACTCAGTTATTTTGATGGATGAAATTGAAAAAGCACATCCCGATGTTTTTAATATTCTTTTGCAGGTTCTTGACGACGGGCGTTTGACCGATGGGCAAGGGCGCACAGTCGATTTTAAAAATGCGGTTATAGCCATGACTTCAAATATTGGGTCGCAATTGATCCAAAAAATGACTGGTGCAGACTATATTGATATCAAGGAAGCTGTGTGGGACGAGCTGAAGAATCACTTTAGACCTGAGTTTTTAAACCGCATAGATGAAACGGTAGTCTTCCATTCACTTGATGCAAAACACATCGCCAAAATTGCAGACATTCAACTGAAGGTTCTTTCAGACCGATTAAAACATATGGACCTAGGTATGGATGTCTCGCCTGCAGCTTTGGAGGAATTGGCCAAGGTGGGCTTTGATCCAGTTTTTGGTGCTAGGCCACTTAAACGAGCCATACAACAACGCATTGAAAACCCGCTGTCAAAGATGTTGCTTGAAGGAAAATTTGGTCCTCATGACACCATACAGGTTAATGTAGACCCCATCCTCTCTCCCGGAGAGTTCATGTTTACCAAAGCCCAAGTTGTGATGGCATAAAAAAAGGGCCGCATATGCCGCCCTTTTTTATTGTGGGAAGAACTTATGACAAGTGCTTGCCAATCAGGCTAGCAAGTTCAAACATGGTGACTTGCGACTTACCAAATACAGCTTTGAGTTTGTCATCTGCATTGATATTGCGTTTGTTGACCTTGTCTTGCAAAGCGTGCTTTTTGATGTAAGTCCACAATTTGCTCACGACTTCAGTGCGAGCCAATGGGGTGGAACCTACAACAGCTGCCAACGCTGCGCTGGGTGTCAAAGGCTTCATGAAAGCCGCGTTGGGGGTACGCTTCTTAGCAGGTGCTTTCTTTGCTGCTTTTTTGACAGGCGCTTTTTTAGCTACTGTTTTTTTTGCAGGTGCTTTTTTAGCGGGTGCTTTTTTAGCTACAGGCTTTTTAGCAGGTGCTTTTTTGGCGGGGGCTTTTTTTGCTGCCGCTTTTTTAGCAGGCGCTTTTTTTGCTACGGGCTTTTTAGCAGGTGCTTTCTTAGCGGAGGACTTTTTTGCAGCTGTTTTTTTTGCTGCTTTCTTTGCAGTTGCCATTTTCATTTTCCTTCTAGAAGTGAGTGAAATGCCGCTAGCTTTATAGCTTTTGTCGGCAGTTCCAATCGTAATGGAGAAAACGCCTTTTTTTTATAGATTTGCCTGCTTTTCCTAATGAAAACGTTGTTTTTTCAATTTTGACCTGCCTTTGTTTCTAAATACTGCTTTACCTTTTGATATTGTAATCAGTAATTTCATAATACAAAATAGCATCTATAGCTCACTGTTTTTAAACAGTTAAATTAATTTCATATATAAGACACAAGAGCGATTTAAACTCTTATATAAGATATACAATATTTCGATTGATTTTTCAATTTTTTTAAACTTTTCCATGGAGTGACAAATGCCTCAAGACATCACAGAGCAATTAAGCCGCGAGCAACAGATAAGCGCCCTCGAAAAAGACTGGGCAACCAACCCTCGGTGGAAGGGAATCAAGCGGGGCTACAGCGCAGCTGATGTGGTGCGTTTGCGTGGTTCCTTTCCGATCGAATACACCTTGTCACGTCGTGGTGCAGAAAAGCTGTGGGACTTGGTCAACAACGAACCTTATGTCAATTGCTTAGGTGCTTTGACAGGCGGACAAGCCATGCAGCAAGTTAAGGCTGGCATCAAGGCCATCTATTTGTCTGGCTGGCAGGTCGCTGCTGACAACAACTCTTATGCGTCCATGTACCCTGACCAGTCTTTGTACCCTGTGGACTCAGTGCCAACAGTGGTTGAGCGCATCAACAACACCTTCCGCCGCGCCGATGAAATTCAATGGTCCAAAGGTGTTAATCCTTCCGACAATGGTTATATTGATTATTTTGCCCCCATCGTCGCTGATGCAGAAGCTGGTTTTGGTGGTGTACTGAATGCTTTCGAATTGATGAAGGCCATGATCCGTGCAGGCGCAGGCGGCGTGCATTTTGAAGATCAATTGGCATCCGTCAAAAAATGCGGTCATATGGGTGGCAAAGTTTTGGTGCCTACTGCTGAAGCTGTTCAAAAATTGGTTGCTGCCCGCATGGCTGCCGATGTCTGTGGTGTTCCTACACTCGTGATTGCCCGTACCGATGCTGAAGCTGCAGATTTGTTGACCAGTGATTACGATGCCAATGACAAGCCTTTCATCACGGGTGAGAGAACTGCTGAAGGCTTTTACAAAACCAAAAAAGGCATGGACCAAGCTGTTTCCCGTGCGATTGCTTATGCCCATTACGCTGATTTGGTGTGGTGTGAAACAGGCACACCCGATCTGGAATTTGCCCGCAAATTTGCTGAAGCGGTTCACAAAGTTCATCCTGGAAAGATGTTGGCCTATAACTGCTCACCGTCTTTCAATTGGAAGAAAAACTTGGATGATGCAACCATCGCCAAATTCCAGCGTGAGTTGGGTGCCATGGGTTACAAGTACCAGTTCATCACCTTGGCAGGTATTCATTCCATGTGGTTCAATATGTTTGACTTAGCGCAAGATTACGCTGCACGCGGCATGTCTGCCTATGTGGAGAAGGTTCAAGAGCCAGAATTCGCGGCTCGCGACCGTGGCTACAGTTTTGTGTCTCACCAACAAGAAGTGGGAACAGGTTACTTTGATGATGTCACTACTGTTATCCAAGGGGGTCAATCCAGCGTTACCGCTTTGACTGGCTCTACCGAGGAAGAGCAATTCCATTGATTCGCTAGGAGCTGTCTTTCCTCTCAAACAGGTCTCTCGGGGCCTGTTTTTTATGGGAAAATGAACTTTGCAAGCATGTAAGCGCGGTTCTGACCGCGCTTTTGTTTTACTTTCATGGCTCAATGATCCAACCTATGCTCCAAATCACCTTGCCGGATGGCTCTCTTCGCGAATACCCAGGTCCTGTATCGGTCGCCGATGTTGCGCTTTCTATTGGCGCAAGCTTAGCCAAAGCGGCTTTGGCGGGTAATGTCAATGGCGAGGTGGTCGACACCAGTTATGTGATCAATGAAAACGCACGGCTGGCCATATTGACAGCTAAAGACGCCCAAGGCTTGGAAGTCATTCGCCACTCTACAGCCCACTTACTTGCCTATGCGGTGAAGTCTTTGTACCCAGATGCACAAGTCACGATTGGCCCCGTGATCGATAACGGCTTTTACTACGATTTTTCATACAGCCGCCCGTTCACACCTGACGACCTAGGTTTGATTGAAAAGAAAATGACCGAGTTGGCTTCTAAGGACGAGACCGTTACGCGTCAAGTCATGCCAAGAGACCAAGCTGTCGACTATTTCAAAAAACTGGGCGAAAACTACAAAGCCGAGATCATCACTTCGATTCCTGCCAATGAAGATGTGTCTCTCTACAGCGAGGGAGGCTTTACCGATTTGTGTCGCGGTCCCCATGTGCCAAGCACTGGCAAGCTCAAGCATTTCAAGTTGATGAAAGTGGCTGGTGCCTACTGGCGTGGTGACCATAGAAACGAAATGCTTCAACGCATTTATGGCACAGCTTGGGCTACCAAGGATGATTTGCAGCAATACCTCACGATGCTGGAGGAGGCCGAAAAGCGTGACCACCGAAAACTGGGTCGCGAGTTGGACTTGTTTCACATTGACGAACATTCTCCAGGCACAGTGTTTTGGCATCCCAAGGGTTGGACGCTTTGGCAAGAGGTCGAGCAATACATGCGTCAGGTTTACCGAGATAACGGCTACTTAGAGGTCAAAGGCCCTCAAATTCTTGACCAAGGCTTGTGGGAGAAAACAGGGCACTGGGACAAATACCGCGAAAACATGTTTGTCACCGAGTCTGAAAAGCGCGACTACGCACTCAAGCCCATGAATTGCCCAGGTCACTTGATTATTTTCAACCAAGGCATTAAAAGCTATCGAGATTTACCTTTGCGCTTTGGTGAATTTGGTCAGTGTCACCGCAACGAACCCTCGGGCGGGTTGCACGGCATCATGCGCGTCAGAGCATTCACCCAAGACGATGGTCATATTTTTTGTACCGAAGACCAAATTCAGTCTGAGGTGATTGCTTTCACTACCTTGCTGCAAAAGGTCTACAAAGACTTTGGCTATAACGACATCATTTACAAATTGTCGACCCGCCCAGAAAAGCGCATTGGCTCAGAAGAAAGTTGGGATCGGGCCGAGAAAGCTTTGGCTGAAGGCTTGAAAGCCTCCGGATGTGATTTCCAATATCTGCCAGGCGAA
>RFMX01000391.1 GCA_009927495.1 Betaproteobacteria bacterium | reverse complement strand
CCCAAAGCCAGCCAACCTGGCGTACCCATCTCGCGCAACAAAGCGGTGTTGCGGTCGTAAATCATGGCGGCATCGGGAAAGGCCTCCACCGCGCGGCTCACGCTGTCTTCGCGCAGCAAATGCAGCGTGGGGTAAGGCGACTGGTTGGTGAGGTTTTCCACATCGTCAGCGGAGGTGCCCGCAAATTGGTAGCCCGGGTGGAAGTCGGCGATTTGCAGCACGCCCTCCAAGTCCAAGCCGCGCAGCACCGCTTCGCAGTCAAACAAAAATTCGTTGAAGTCCATAAAGTGGGGCAGCAGGTAGGGCGCGATCAGCAACGTGGTGTCCAGCGTCTCGGGGTCAGCGTCCACCAAGGTTTGCATCTCGGCTTGCAGCAACAGCAACACCTGCTCCGGCTCGGTGAGTTCGGTCACCACATAGCGCACCTGCCCTTTGGCCATCACCGCTTTGGCAAACGGGCACAGGTTCAAGCCCACCACGGCGCGGGTCAGCCACAACTGGGTGTCTTCGATGGCGATGCGTTCGGTGTCAACTGGTTGGTGCATGGCTAGGGTTTATTGGAAGGAAGGGGCAGGCAGTTGACCCACCAAACGGGCATGCTCACGGCTGGCAAAGCGGTCGGTCATGCCAGCGATGTAATCGGCAACAGCTCGGGGGCGGTTGTCACGCTTGGCATGGCCCTCGGGCATTTCTTGGGGGCGGGACAAGTAAGCGGCAAACAACTCAGCCACCACTTGCTTGGCCCAATCGGTGGTTTGCATCACCTGTGGATGTCGGTACAAATGGTGCAGCAGAAAAGTTTTCAGCTGTGTCGAGCGCTGTTGCATGGGAGCCGAAAACGTCACCAAGGGTGGCGCAGCGCGTACCGCATCTACGCTTGCAGGTGCGTGCTGTTCAAGGGCGCTTTGGGTGGCTTGCAACACATCGTAGACCTGATCGCTCAACATGCGCCGTATCGTTTCGTACAACAAGCGCCGCCCTGACAAATCTGCAAATTCTTTTTCTACTTGCTGTCGGTAGTCATCAAACAAAGCCACGTCTTCGAGTTGCGCCATGCTGATGAGGCCAGATCGCACACCGTCGTCGATATCGTGGGCGTTGTAAGCCATCTCGTCAGCGATATTGCACAACTGCGCCTCTAGGTTGGGTTGGTTTTTTGTCAAAAACCGTGCAGCCACGCCGCCAGGTTCTTGTGCCTCCAACAGCTGCGCATTGCGCACCGAGCAGTGCTTCAAAATACCTTCACGGGTTTCAAAGCACAGGTTGAGGCCATCGAACTGGGGGTAGCGCTCTTCCAAGCCATCCACCACCCGCAGGCTTTGCAAGTTGTGCTCAAACCCACCATAAGGCGCCATGCACTCGTTCAAAGCGTCTTGCCCCGCATGGCCAAAAGGCGTGTGGCCCAAGTCGTGTGCCAAGGCAATGGCCTCCACCAAGTCTTCATTCAAACCGAGTGTGCGGGCCATGGAACGGGCCAGCTGCGCCACCTCCAAAGAATGCGTCAAGCGGGTACGAAACAAATCGCCTTCATGGTTTAAAAAAACCTGGGTTTTGTAGACCAAGCGGCGAAACGCGGTGGAATGCACGATGCGGTCGCGGTCGCGCTGAAACGCATTGCGCGTGGGCGCATCGCTCTCGGGGAAACGACGCCCCCGCGATTGCGCGGGGTCACAGGCATAGGCAGCCAATCTCAACGGCAACAAGCCTGCACCACCTCGGCCACCAAGGCATCAGGCGCACCGCGCACCACCGCTGTGCCAGGTGGGTCGATCAGCACAAAGCGTATATCGCCAGCCTCGGCTTTTTTGTCCACCCGCATATGGTGCAAATAGGCCTCTGATCCCAAATCAGGACCGACGGTGGGCAAACCAGCACGGACAATGAGGGCGGTGAGTCGCTCGGTGAACGCCGCGTCCACCAAACCCAGTCGGTGCGACAACTGCGCGGCCATGACCATGCCGCAACCCACGGCCTCGCCGTGCAACCATTCGCCAAAACCCAAACCTGCTTCAATAGCGTGGCCAAAGGTGTGACCGAAATTCAAAATCGCTCGTAAGCCTGACTCACGCTCGTCTTGGCCCACCACATGGGCTTTGATTTCGCAGCTGCGCTGCACCGCGTAAGCCAAAGCTTGCGGGTCGCGTTGCAGCAAAGCGTCTAAGTTGGTCTCGATCCAATCGAAAAACGCCATGTCGGCGATAGGGCCGTATTTGATGACCTCGGCCAAACCGGCGCTCAGCTCTCGTGCGGGCAGGCTTTGCAAGGTGTGCAGATCGCACACCACACGTTCGGGTTGGTAAAACGCGCCAATCATGTTTTTGCCAATGGGATGGTTGATGGCGGTTTTGCCACCCACCGAAGAATCCACCTGCGCCAACAAGGTGGTGGGCACCTGCACGAACGGCACGCCGCGCATATAGCAAGCCGCCGCAAAACCGGTGATGTCACCGACCACACCACCGCCCAGTGCAAACAAAACAGTTTTACGGTCGCAGGCGTTTTGCAATAGCACATCGAAAATGCTTTGCAATGTTTCCCAAGTTTTATAGGCCTCGCCATCGGGCAGGCTGAGGGTCAGCACCTTGGGGTAGTGGGCGGCCAAACTGCGCTGCAAATCTGCGGCGTACAAGGGGCCTACGGTGTCGTTGGTGACGATCAAGGCGGTGGCCGCACGGGGCAGGCCTTGCCAAGCGCTGCCCAAAGACAGCAAGCCTGCGTCAATGCTGATGTCGTAGCTTCTGTCGCCCAAAGCGATGCTGACTTGGCGGTGGGTGTCATGTGGCATGGGGAGGGGTTTCTGCCACAGGCAAAAGTCCAGCGAGTTCGAGTTGGCTCATCACCATGGTCACCATGGTGGGAATACGCGGACGGTGAGATTCAATCACGTAATGGGCGGTTTCTTGGTAAAGCGGGTCGCGTTGGGCAAACAATTCTCGCAACTTGGCCTCGGGGTCATCCACTTGCAACAGCGGACGTTGGCGGTCGTGACGCAAACGGCGAAAAATCTCCTCAGGGGTGACACGCAGGTAACACACCGTGGTGCGCTCACGCAGCAATGCCCGGTTGGCAGGGCGCAGCACCGCGCCACCACCGGTGGCCAGCACACCCACTGCTTGGCGGGTGATGTCATCCAAGGTTTGGCTCTCCACATCCCGAAAAGCAGTTTCGCCTTGGCGCTCAAAATATTCTTTGATGCTGCAACCCAAGCGCTGCTCTATGACGTGATCAGAGTCGACAAAGGCGCAGCCGATTTTGCGGGCGATTTGTCGCCCGACTGTTGACTTGCCGCTGCCGGGCATACCCACCAAGGCCAACACGATAAATATTTCCTCACTGTGCTGATGCACGTTGCAAGAGCATTTTAGGGCTTAGGAATATCAGCAACTCTTGCTTGCTGCGCTTGTTGCTGCGGTTACCAAACAGCCAACCCACCCCGGGCAAATCGCGCAAGCCAGGCACGCCAGCCAAGTTTTGGTTATCGCTGGTCTCGTAAATGCCGCCAATCATCACCGTGCCACCATCGTCGACTCGCACTTGGGTGCTGACATGCTTGGTATCGATGGCAAAGCCAGCTGGCGTGCTTTGGCCCACGCTGTCTTTGTGCACATCCAAGTCCATGGTGATGCTGCCCTCGGGGGTGATGCGCGGCGTGACCTCCAAACGCAAATTGGCTTTGCGAAAGGCGATGGATGTTGCGCCATTGCCCGCCGAGACTTGGTAAGGCAACTCGGTGCCTTGCTCGATCACAGCCTTGGCTTGATCGGCCGTGACCAAGCGCGGGCTGGCCACCACCTTGCCCAAGCCTTCAGCCTCCAGCGCCGACAGCTCCACCGACAAGCGCAAAGTGCGGGCAGGGTCAAACAAGGACAAGGCCAAAGTGGCGGCTTCTTGGCCTTGCAAACCCACAGCAGGCAACTGCACCAACCGGGCGTTGTTGTCACCCCGACCCAAACGTACACCTAAACTTCTGGCAAAACTGTCCGAGGCTTCGATGATGCGTGCCTCAATCAGCACCTGCCGCTGCGGGATGTCTATGCGCTCGATCAACACAGCCACTTGCGCCAGCTTATCGGCCACATCGGTGACAAACAACTGGTTGGTTCGCACGTCAACCAAGGCCGAGCCACGCGAACTGAGCAGTCGCGGCGCAGGGTTGTTGCTGACCACGCCGTTGCTGCTCAGCAGTGGCACCAGCAGGTCGTGGGCTTTGGCGTAATTGAGTGCAAAGGCGCGGGTTTGCAGGGGCTCTAAGGCTTGCATTGCCACGCGACTCTCCAGCAGGGCTTTTTCTCTGGCGGCCAATTCAGCCACCGGCGCGACCCACAACACACCTCCCAAGCTGTGTTGACCCAAGCCCTTGGTCTGCAGCACGGTGTGCAGCACTTGGTCCCAAGGCACTTGGTGCAGACGCAGGCTGAGCGTGCCGCTGACACTGTCAGCCACCACCATGTTGACGCCGCTGAAATCGGCAATCAGTTGCAAGGCAGTGCGCAATTCAATATTGGGAAAGTCCATCGACATGGGTGCGCCGCTGAACACCGGTGGCGCATCGGTCAGCATCTGTGGCTGGGCATGGGTTGGACTCGTCAGCGCAAAGGCAAGGGTAAAAACAATATGCATCAGCAACTTCATGGTGTCCCCTTGTCAGGCCAACGGTTTGACCGCGCTTGCCACTGGCCTTGGCTGTCGGCGACCCACTGGCGCAGCCATACATGGTCGATACCAACCTGTGTCACCTCCCCGCCCTGCGCACCCAAGGCTTGGCCGGGCTTGATGGTGTAGAGCTGGCCCTCGTGCGTGAGCAAGGCGAGAGATTGCTTCCCCGAAGTGACAGCCCCCACCCACTGCCATTGCGACAACTCGGCGTCGGGTAAGCCAGATTGGGCTCTGACCGTGGGTTCTAGCGTTGGCAAACCTTGGGCTAAGCCAGTGGCATCGAAAGGATTGAACCAACGTGCAGTTAGTTGCCCATCGGGCAGCTCAGGTGCGGGGGCGAGCTTGGTGCTTGAAGTCGCAAAGCGCTTGAGGGCTTGTTCAGCATCGTCTTGGGTGTGCAGTTGCAGGATCAATTCTTTGGCACTGCCCACCGAGCCCTGTGTGTTGACCGCGCTGACCACAAAAGCATTGACCCGCGCTTGCGGCGCTTGCTGTGCAAAGGTTTGCCAAGCCCCCAAGAGGCTGGGCAGACTGCCGCGCCAATCGCGACTTTCCAGCAGCTGAGCGTCCCTGTTGTTTGGCGAGATGCTGACCCACGCAGGCCAATCTTGCCCTGAAGGATGGCGCATGGCTTGCAAAGCCGCGACGCGCTGCAGGTGTTGATCCACTTGCTGTTGCAAGCTTTGCAGCTGCAGCCAAGCGTCCTCTTCGCGCTGCTGTGCCTGCCACCAAGTCAACCAAGCTTGGCCCGAGACTTGCCAACTCAGCCACAAGCTCATCAGCAAGGCCATGGCACTGAGCAACAGGCCTTGGGCTGACAAGGGCCAAGCATGCAAGACCCGCCAATGGCTGCGCCACTGTGGCCAAGCGTGGGCACCCCATATCCAGCGCTGACTCATGAGCGAACCCCTTGGGGGCTGGGCGAGCTGAGCTCAAAGGTCTGTAGATGCCACAAGCGTCCTTGTGGGCAGCGCCACAGCTGAGTGGACACCGGTGCAGGCTGCGCCTTGACTGCGATGCCATGGGTTTGCAAGGCTTCTTGCCAACGCTGCACCTGCGCGGCATGAAAAGCACGTACTTGTAAGCGCCATTGGCCCTCTTGCCATTCGACTTGGCTGAGTTGCAAGCCGCGTGGCGGCACGCTCAAGAAGTCGATGAAAGAACGCCATGCTTGCCACTGCTGTTGTTGCCATTGCGGCCAAGCCTGCTGTACCTGCTGGGCTTGGCGCAAGCGGGTTTGCCACAGCGCGGCGTCTTGCAGTTTGGCTTGCAAAGTTTGCTGCTGAAGCTGCCATGCCGACATAGTGGCCTCATGGGCTGCATTGGCGTCTGCCAGCCAGTGTTCGATGGCCATCACCATGGCGAACGTCGCAGTCGCGGCGAGCAAGCCGCCGATTTGCCAGCGCTGCAATACCGCTTGTCGCTGGCGCTCACGCCATGGCACCAAATTGAGGGCGCTCATGGGGCCAGCACCCCCAGCGCCAAGCCACCGGCACGGGCTTGCAAATCGACCGCCAAGCCTTGTGCGTCCTGTCGACTGACTTCGCTGCTTTGTCTTTGCCAACGCGCCTCAGCCTGCCATGCAGGTTCCAGGCGCATCAACCACAGACCTGCTGCCCGACACCAGTGTTCGCAAGCCGCCACCCAAGCGCGTTGGGTGGCCAAGACCTCAACGTGTTGTACTGCTTGTGCTTGCATGGCTGCCACCAACCAAGCAGGTCGCTGTGTCTGTTGCGCCAACTGCGCGCCATCGGGGCCTGGCAGGGTCTGAAAGTCCCAGACCGTATCCGCCAAGGTCCAAGGCAGTTGACGGTTCAGCTCGGCCTCAATGGCCTTGACCTGATCGCGCAGATGCAAACCGCTTTGCAGCGTCAAATTGAAGCGGCGCAGCCGCGAGTCTTCAATCGACAGCGCCGCGTCTTGGGCTTGGCAACCGGCTTTGTGGCGAGCGTTACGCAACCAAGTGGGGTCGGGCCAACCCGCCAACAGGCTTTGGTGGGTCTTGGGTGCATCTTGCAAAGCCAGCCAATGCCAGCGTTGGATGTGCAAACAACCCTTCACGGGCGCACTGGCTTGGGCCAAAGCCAAGCCATCGGGTTGGACCACCACACCCAAGCTACGGCGGGGGGAACGGGGAAAGAGTCGGCGCATAAATCCTCCTGATCAAACATGGCAGAAGGTTGTAGATCCGGCCCTAAGGCCTTGGGTTAAGCTGGACTGGCGAAGTTTTTACAATGCACTCACACACCTGAACGCCCGCCAGCGGCACACCATCCCCATGCCCCCTCCTTCCAAGCCTTCCGAAAGCCCCCGCGCCGAACCGGTCAAGTCCCCCCAGTCCACGCTTTGGCAAGTATTGGGAAGCTTCTTCGTTTGGGCAACAGGGCTGGGTATGGCGGCTTTCCTTAGCCTGGTTTTGCTCGTAGGTGTCGCGCTGGCCATGGCTTATCCCCAGTTGCCGGACATCTCCGATTTGGCCGACTACCGACCCAAGTTATCGATGCGGGTTTTTTCCGCTGAAGGCAAAGTCATTGGCGAGTTTGGCGAAGAGCGGCGCAAATTGGTGCCCTTCAAAGATATTCCCGATGTGGTCAAGCAAGCCGTTCTGTCGATCGAAGACGCACGTTTCTACCAGCATGGCGGGGTGGACTACATCGGTTTGGCGCGTGCCAGCTTGGCCAACGTGGGACGCGCCAAAAGCCAAGGCGCCTCCACCATCACCATGCAGGTGGCGCGCAATGTTTACCTGTCTTCTGAGAAAACCTTCACTCGCAAAATTTACGAACTGCTGCTGACCTACAAGCTCGAGCATTTGCTGAGCAAAGACCAGATTTTTGAAATCTACCTGAACCAAATTTTCTTGGGCCACCGCGCATATGGTTTTGCGGCCGCAGCCGAAACCTACTTTGGCAAACCGATTCAAAACTTGAGCATCGCCGAAGCCGCCATGTTGGCTGGCCTGCCCAAAGCCCCTTCGGCCTATAACCCTATCAACAACCCCAAACGTGCCCGCTCACGCCAGCTCTACATCATCGAGCGTATGCAAGACAACGGCTTCATCACCGCCGCGCAAGCCACCGCTGCCAAAGCCGAAGAGTTGAAGATTCGCAGCGTCTCCACACCTAACGCCACCCATGCCGACTACGTGGCCGAGATGGCGCGCCAACTGATGTTTGCCCAATACGGCCCCGACAGCTACACCCGTGGCCTGAATGTGTACACCACCATCAAAGCCGATGACCAAGAGGTCGCCTACCAAGCGCTACGTCGCGGCATCATGGACTATGAGTTGCGTCAGGTCTACCGTGGGCCCGAAAAATTCATCACGTTGCCCAGCGACCTGCGCGAGCAAGAGGACGCCATTGATGAGGCCTTGATAGACGCCGGAGACAAAGGTGATTTGCTCGCTGGTGTGGTGCTGGAAGTCGCCCCTAAAAAAGTGCGCGTCATGCGGCAAAACAGCGAGGTGCTGGAAATCACAGGTGACGGATTAAAGCCGGTGCAATCGGGTTTGTCCGACAAAGCGCCTCCCAATATCAAACTGCGCGCAGGCGCAGTCGTGCGTGTGGCTAAAAACGCCAAAGGCGATTGGGCTTTGACCCAGTTGCCCGAAGTTGAAGGCGCGTTTGTGGCACTGGACCCCACGGATGGCGCGATCCGTTCGCTGATTGGCGGCTTTGATTTCGACAAAAACAAGTTCAACCATGTCACCCAAGCGTGGCGTCAGCCGGGCTCGAGTTTCAAGCCCTTCATTTATTCGGCTGCGCTGGAAAAAGGCTTCACACCCGCCACGCAGGTCAATGATGCGCCGCTGTTTTTTGATGCCAGCGTCACCGGTAGCCAAGCATGGGAGCCGAAAAACTACGACGGCAAATTCGAAGGCGTGATGCCGCTCAAAACCGCCTTGGCCAAATCGAAAAACATGGTATCGATTCGCATCTTGCAAGCAGTGGGACCCAAAGAGGCGCAAAACTGGATCAGCCGGTTTGGTTTTGAGCCAGAACGCCATCCAGCTTATTTGACAATGGCTTTAGGTGCTGGGTCGGTGACCCCCTTGCAAGTGGCTCTCGGCTATTCGGTGTTTGCCAATGGTGGCTATTTGGTCAAACCTTATTTGATCTCCAAAGTGACCGATCCCTTGGGCAAAGTGCTGTCGCAATACACCCCCATCGAATTGGATGAACGCTCACGCGCAGTTGAACCGCGCAATGCGTTTGTGATGAGCCATTTGTTGCAAGAGGTTACCCGTGCAGGTACGGCCATGCGCGCCCAACAGGTACTGAAACGCAATGACATTTACGGCAAAACCGGCACCACCAACGACTCCATGGATGCGTGGTTTGCCGGTTACCACCCCACCCTCACCGCAGTGACCTGGATTGGATACGACACCCCACGCAAACTCGGCGACCGCGAAACCGGCGGCGGACTGAGCCTGCCGGTGTGGATCAGCTATATGCAAAGCGCTTTGAAGAACACACCCATCACCCCTTTGCCTGTACCTGCTGGCGTGGTGTTTGAAGGCGGCGACTGGTTTTTCCAAGAGTTCACCCATACTACTGGCGTGACGCATCTGGGCATCGAAGGGCATGACGCCACAGGCGAGACCAGCGCTGATACCGAGAAGAAAAAAATTCTCGATATGTTCAAAGAATAAAGAGACAGGCTCTTACGAAAAAGCTAAGGTCAAGCCCGACTGTTCGCTGGCATCGATGCTGAGTCTCTGCCAAAACTCGCCTTGACCTTTGGTGTCTTGCCAAGCTTGTCCATCAAACCGAAAGTGGTAGCCACCACTGCGCGCTGCCAGCCACACTTCTTGCAAAGGCTTTTGCAAATTGACCACGATTTGGCTGCGGTTGGTGAAAGTCATTGTCACCATGCCCCCGCTGCGTTGGCTGTCGATATCGGCGTCTGTGCTGTCATTCAAGCGGTCGCAACACTGCTCTAGTCGCAGCAGCAAGGCTTCGGCGTGGTTCAAAAATTCCTGATCGGTCATTGGGTAGGGCGTCGCATTCGCAGAGGTTAAGGGGGATGGCTACAATTTCACCATGACAAGGCAGATTCTAGGCAGACGCACCCTCCTCGCACTCAGCATGGCTTTTGCCTTGGTAGGCTGTGGCCAAAAAGGTGCGCTCTTTATTCCCACTGATGCAGGGGCAAATGACCGCGCCATGTTCCCGCAAGTCTTGGTACCCGACAGCCAACCTGCTACCCCCTCTTCCTCGCAGCCCTGAGCGTCTGCAGCTTTAGCTTATCTTTATGACTTCTCTCACCTTGCCTGGCGCACCCTATTTTTCACGCCGTGAAGGCGTGCTTTTTTGCGAAGAATTGTCTTTGCAAGCTTTGGCAAGGCAACACGGCACACCGCTGTTTGTGTATTCCAAGGCCGCCATGCTGGGTGCTTTGGCGCCTTACCAAAAGGCTTTTGCAGGGCAAGACGCGCAGGTGCATTACGCCATGAAGGCCAATTCGTCTTTGGGCGTGTTGCAAGTGTTTGCGCAAGCCGGTTGCGGCTTTGATATCGTCTCAGGTGGCGAACTTGCCCGCGTGCTGGCTGCGGGCGGCCAAGCCAGCCAAGTGATTTTTTCGGGTGTGGGCAAAACCCGCGCTGAGATGCGCCAAGCGCTGGATGCGGGTATCGCTTGCTTCAATGTGGAGAGCGAAGCAGAACTGGATGTGCTCAGCGAAGTGGCGATTTCGTGCGGCAAAGTCGCACCCGTGAGCATCCGCGTCAACCCCAATGTGGACCCGCAAACCCACCCCTACATCTCTACTGGATTGAAGGGCAACAAATTTGGCATCGCCCATGAAGACACTCTGCGCTGCTATTTGCATGCAGCGTCCTTGAAGGGTTTGAAAGTGGTGGGCATTGATTGCCACATCGGCTCCCAAATCACCAGCGCAGGCCCTTACCTTGACGCCCTCGACAAGGTGCTGGACTTGGTAGAGGCCATTGAAGCCGCTGGTGTGCCCATCCACCACCTCGACTTTGGCGGCGGCTTGGGCATCGATTACAACGGTGACACCCCGCCTGCCGCCGATGCGCTGTGGGCGCAACTGCTGGCCCGTTTGGATGCACGCGGTTTTGGTGGGCGTCGCCTCATGATTGAGCCAGGGCGCTCCTTGGTGGGCAACGCCGGTGTGTGCCTGAGCGAGGTGCTGTTCTTGAAACCCGGTGAGCAAAAAAACTTTTGCATCATTGATGCGGCGATGAACGATTTGCCGCGACCCGCGATGTACCAAGCGTTTCACCGCATCGAACCCTTGGCAGCGCGCGCCACTGCCGCCACGGTCTACGACGTGGTCGGCCCCGTGTGCGAAAGCGGCGACTGGATTGGCCGCGACCGCTCGTTGGCGGTGCAAGCCGGTGACCATGTGGCGGTGATGTCGGCCGGTGCCTATTGCATGAGCATGGCCAGCAACTACAACACCCGCGGACGCGCTGCCGAGGTGTTGGTCGATGGTGACAAAGTGCATATCATTCGCGTGCGTGAAACCGCGCAAGACCAAATGCGTGCAGAACGATTGGTTTGATCAGCGGGCTTTAATCGCTCGCCAAACACGCCAAGCCAACAGGACGCCTAAAACAACCGCATAGACAAGCACTTCAGTGAAGTCGTTTTTGCCTGCGCGCATCCAGAAAAAATGCAGCACCGCCAAGACAGCCACGGCATACACCAAGCGGTGCAGGGTTTGCCAGCGCTTCACACCCATCCAACGAATGGCCGCATTGAACGAGGTCATGGCAAGAGGCAGCATACAAATCAGTCCGCCAAAACCCAGCCAAATAAAAGGTCGCTTAAGAATGTCGTGCCAAATGTCTTCAAGCGCCAAGCCTTGGTCAAACCAAGCGTAGCAAAGCATATGCAGGCAAGCATAGATAAAGGTGCTCACACCTAAAGTGCGACGAAAGCGCTGCAGCGCAGGAGTTCCTGTGATTTCGCGCAAAGGTGTGATGGCAAGCACCACACACAGACCGCGCAAGGTCCAGTCGCCAGTTTGTCGGGTCAATGCCTCAGCAGGATTGGCACCCAAAAGATTGTTGAATGCAGCGTAAATCAACCAAGCGGCGGGCAGCGCCAAAAGCAACATCAGCAAAGGCTTGGCCCAAGGCGACAACAAGCGCTTGCGCACATTCATATCGGTCACCGTTAAAGTCAGAAGTTCTTACTCAAATCCATGCCGCTGTACAAAGAGGCCACTTGCGCCTCATAGCCGTTAAACATCAAGGTTTTGCGCTTTTTATTGAACAAGCCATCTTCGCCAATGCGCCGCTCGGTGGCTTGGCTCCAGCGGGGATGGTCCACATTGGGGTTCACATTGGAATAAAAACCATACTCGTTGGCGGCCGCCTTGTTCCAAGCCGTGGCAGGTTGTTTATCGGTGAAGCGAATTTTCACAATGCTTTTGGCGTTTTTAAACCCGTATTTCCAAGGCACGTTCAAGCGAATCGGTGCGCCATTTTGGTTGGGCAAGATTTCCCCGTACATGCCAAAGGTCAGCAGCGTGAGCGGGTGCATGGCTTCGTCCATGCGCAGGCCCTCGATGTACGGCCAGTCCAGCACACGCGAGCCTACGTTGGGCATGGTCTTGGGGTCAGCCAAGGTCACAAACTCGATGAATTTGGCGCTGCCCAAGGGTTCAACATGTTTGACTAGAGTGGACAAAGAAAAACCAATCCAAGGAATGACCATAGACCATCCCTCTACACAACGCATACGGTAGATACGCTCTTCCATCGCGCCCAACTTCATCACCTCTTCCAATCCCAAACGCATGGGTTTTTTCACCAAGCCCTCGATATCCAAGGTCCATGGCTTGGTCTTCAAGGTGTGGGCATTGCGCGCGGGTTCAGACTTGTCGGTGCCAAATTCGTAATAGTTGTTGTAAGTGCTGGCATAGGCGTATGCCGTGGGCACATCCACCGCCAAAGCGTTTTCAAGCGCAGAGCGCTTGCTGGGCAAGGCTGGTAATTTACCGGGTACCACGGTGGGGGTGGGGCCAGTTTGTGACCAAGCGGCGCCCACGCCCGTGAGCAAACCCAAACCCACACTGTGCTGTAGCAAGGTACGCCGGTTCAGGTAGGCGTCTTTGGGGGTGATATCGCTGGGCAAATCGGTGCTGGTAGCGTCAGGGGATAAGCGAATCAACATATTGAGGTCTCCACACAAAAAGGGCCGACATCACGTCAGCCCTTATGTGCAATTGAGTGATGCAAAAAGTTTATTTCAAACCGGCGATGTAGTCAGACAAGGCTTTGATTTCCTTGTCATTCAATTTGGCGGCGACTTGGCCCATTTGCAGGCTATTGAGACGCACGCCGTCACGGAACTGGGTAAGTTGCGAGGTGGTGTACTCCGCATGCTGGCCGGCCAAGCGGGGGTATTGCGAGGGAATCCCCGCGCCTGTGGGGCTGTGGCAACCCGAGCAAGCCGGAATTTGGCGATCGGCAATGCCACCGCGGTAGATTTTTTCACCTAACGTGGCGAGGTCTTTGTCTTTGGCAAAGCCAGGCTTGGCAGTTTTAGTTGCCAGAAAAGCACCAATATTACGGGCGTCGTCTTCACTCAAAGAAGCGGCCAAACCAGACATGATGGCGTTGGCACGTTTGCCCGATTTGTACTCGCCCAATTGTTTGGCGATGTATTCAGGGTGTTGCTGGGCAAGTTTGGGATAGATGGGTGCGCCAGAATTGCCATCAGCCCCATGGCAAGAGGTGCACACTGCACCATATAAAGCGCCGCCTTTGGCAGCGTCAGCTTTGGCTGGCGCAGCGGGTGGGTCGTTGGCAAGCGCTAGGCTGTTGGCAGCCAGCGCGAAGGTAGCAATCAGCAATCGGGCGAAGAAAGTCATGGCTTTTAGAGGTTATCAATACTGCGCGTGATTCTACAATGCAGCCCTGTTCGCCTCTTTGGGCGTTCTGGAAGAAACCCTTTGGCCTCAAGCTCACCCCCGCTGAACGACGCACAAGCGCAGCGCATCAAACAGGCCGTGGGCTGGTTGCATACGGCTCGCTTTTTGACCACCGCCGCTCAATTGCACCACCTCCCCGCCTACGAGCAACCCGAAATTGCGTTTGTAGGGCGCTCTAACGCGGGCAAATCGACCTGCATCAATGTGCTGACCCAGCAGCGGCAACTGGCCTATGCGTCTAAAACGCCAGGGCGCACCCAACACATCAACCTGTTTGCACTGGGTCGGCAAAACCTGACCGATGCGGTGCTGGCTGACTTGCCAGGTTATGGCTATGCCGCTGTGCCCAAGGCTGACAAAGTGCGTTGGCAGCGTGTCATGGCCAATTACCTGATGACGCGGGACAACTTGAAAGGTGTGGTGCTGCTGTGCGACCCCCGCCTGGGTTTGACCGAGATCGATGAAATTTTGCTGGAAGTCATTCGCCCCAAAGTAGAAGCGGGGTTGAAGTTTTTGATGCTGCTGACCAAGGCCGACAAACTCAACCGCAGCGAAGCGCAAAAAGCTTTGTCGATCGCCAAACTGCAGTCCGGTGGGGGTCAAGCGCATTTGTTTTCGTCTCTGAAAAAACAGGGTGTTGAAGAGGTGAGCATGGAGCTGTACGGCTGGACACATTCCGCAGTCTCCCCCGAGTCCACACCAGCGCCGACAATTGTTGTATGAAGCAGCAATCATTCAGCCTCTCCAATGGCATCACTTTGGACTGCCGCGTGGCTGGAGTAGAAGGCCGCCCTGTGATGCTGTTTTTGCATGGCTTCCCAGAAGCTGCCTTTGTGTGGGACGAGATGCTGGCGTTTTTTTCTGACCCAGCGCATGGCGGCTATTTATGCGTCGCACCCAATCTGCGCGGTTATGCAGGGTCTAGCGCCCCCAGCGATGTCGCGGCCTACCGCGCCAAACATTTGGTGCAAGACTTGGTCGCTTTGAAAGACCTGTTGTCGCCTCAGCAGCCCTTGGCTTGTCTTGTGGCCCATGACTGGGGCGGTGCTGTGGCTTGGAACATGGCCAACCAACACCCTGAGTTGATGCGCCAATTGGCCATCATCAACTCCCCTCACCCTGGCACTTTTTTGCGCGAGCTGCAGTCCAGCCCTGAGCAACAAGCTGCCAGCGCCTATATGAATTTCCTGATTCGCCCCGATGCAGAAGTCTTGTTGGCCGAAGACGACTACCGCCGTTTATGGGCTTTTTTCACCAATATGGGTGCGGTGGACGGCCCCTACGCTTGGTTAACTGAGGACGTCAAAGCGCAGTACCGCGAGGTGTGGTCGCAGGGGCTGACCGGTGCGCTGAATTACTACCGCGCCTCCCCACTGCGTCCACCGCGTGAAGCCGATGCGGCTGCCGCAGCGATTACCTTGCCCAAGTCCATGCTGGATATTTTGGTGCCTACTTTGGTGTTGTGGGGCATGAACGACATCGCCTTGCCACCCGGCTTGGTCGATGGTTTAGAAGACTACATCCCCGACCTGAGATTGCAGCGCATCGCGGATGGCAGCCATTGGTTGGTGCATGAACAACCCACTTTGGTTGCGCAAAGCTTATGGGCTTTTTTACACAAAAATTAATCTGTGCCGGGCGGGTACAGCGAAGCTTCGTCGTTGGGCCGTGACTTGAAGCGCTTATGCACCCAGTAGTACTGTGGGGGCATGCTATCAATCCAAGTTTGTAAACGTTGGTTCATCAAGGCAGTGTCGGCTTGCACATCGTCAGTGGGGTAGTCCGTCCATGCGGCATGCACCTGCACCTCGTAGCCGTTGGCGGTCAAGCGGGTGGTGACCGGCACCACCGGCACCTGCCCCAAGCGAGACAAACGTGACAGCGTGGTGACGGTTGCAGCAGGCACACCGTAAAACGGCACAAAAATCGATTCTTCCAAGCGAAAGTTCATATCGGGCAAGAGGTAGAGCAAATCACCTTGACGCAAGGTGCTGACGATGGCTTTGAAACCATCCTCGCGGCGAAACAAGCGCAGCTGCCCAAAACGCTCTCGACCTTGCAGCACCCATTTATCGATGGCTTCTGAACGCTGGGGCGTGTAGATGGTGGTGAAGCGGCGCTGCATAAGCAAACACAGCGCGGTCCAACCTGCATCCAAGCCCACAAAATGCGGCGCAAAAATAACTGCTCCTTTGCCTTGCTGCAAAGCCTGCACCTCTCCCACCATGTGCAAGCGACTGGCCACCAAGCCAGGGCTGCCGTGCCACAGCCAAGCGCGGTCCAACCACGCTTGGGCGAACAACACCATGTGGGCCATCCCCATGCGCCGCTGATCTTTTGCGCTTGCTTGAGGAAAACACAAAGCCAGATTGGTCAACACCACTTTGCGCCGTTTGCTGGCGGTCAACCAAAGTACCTTGCCCAGCACCCAACCCAAACCGCGCAACAGCGGCAAAGGCAAGAAATGCAAAACCCGCATCAACCCAAGCACCACAGCATTCATGTTCAATCGCCTGCACGCGGTTGTTTGTCCCGCGCATAGCCCCACAGGTACTGGTCGGGGCGGGACAACACCATGCGTTCGATGGCTTGGTTGACCCACAAGGCAGCTTGTTCAAGCGATGTATCGGGCTTGTTCAAGGCCTGCAAACTGGGTGGAAGGACATGAAACACATAGCGACCTGCATCTAAGCGCTCACACCATGCCAGCAACACTGTGGCGCCAGTTTGCTGCGCCAACTTGGGCAACAAGGTCATGGTGTAGACAGGTCGACCAAAAAACGCTGCCCACACACCTTGGCCTTCGGGGGGAACTTGGTCGGGCAAGATGGCAGTGAAACCACCGGCATGCAAATGCTTGACCAAGGCGCGTACCCCACGCAAAGAAGCGCTTGCGGTTTTGAAAAATTGCCGCTGTCTTGACAGTCCCACCACCTCTTGCAACCAC
Organism: Betaproteobacteria bacterium; assembly: GCA_009927495.1. Taxonomy (GTDB): domain Bacteria; phylum Pseudomonadota; class Gammaproteobacteria; order Burkholderiales; family Burkholderiaceae_C; genus Limnohabitans. The sequence continues at coordinate 647 of RFMX01000391.1, read as the reverse complement.
GCTTTGCGCGGCGGCCTGTACAAAGCCAGCAAGTCGCCGTGCTGTGGGCCCAGTTTTTCTGCCAAAGCTTGGCCGCCCATTTCCCAGCAACCCAAATGGGGGGACAACAAAATCAAGCCCTTGCCTGCTTGCATCGCTTCTTCGATATGGCCAAGCCCCTCCCATTGCACACGCGGCAACACCGATTTACCCTGCGCCCTGGTCCACAGCCATGGCAGTTCTGCCACCATCTTGCCGGTGGCAGACACAGCGCCGCGGGTTTGCGCCCAAGTCAAGCCTGCTGCTTGAATTTGACGATGGAACTGATGGCGATAGGAAGCCGAAAGAAGCCACACCAACCAACCCAAGCCTGCGCCCAAGCCCTGCATCCAAGGCAAAGGTATCAAGGCCAGAAAACGGAACAAGCGGGTCATGGAAAAGACTTTGATTAGAATACCTATTGTCGCTGAGTTAATGAAGCAACTTGCAGGGCGACACACTCGAAAGAGTCGACTGTTTTTTCAGTCATCTGCTAAAGCGTTCGCCGAACTCCTTGGTAAGGCAACGCATCAACCCACCACAGGAGCATTTTTATGGCGAACGACTATCTCTTTACATCCGAATCCGTCTCTGAAGGCCATCCCGATAAAGTCGCTGACCAAGTGTCA
>RFMX01000116.1 GCA_009927495.1 Betaproteobacteria bacterium | reverse complement strand
CCATTGTAGTCAGCGTTTGGCCGGTTTAACCTCGTAGGGGGACCACAGAAACAGCCTCGAGCAAATAACCGCTGACCCCTTGAGAGGTACTGACACGCCCTTCCTTGATCTCGCCCTCGACCCAAACAATGTCCATAGACTCCGGTAACTTCTTGATTTTGCTTTGAACTGTGGGGCGAATCAGCACAATTTGGTTGGCTGGTGGGGGGGGCGTATGGATGCACGCACCAAAATAAGGAACCAACAAAAACTCACGTTTTTCGCTTCGTTCAGCGTCAAGTGGCACAACATAACCGGGTAAGCGGACTTTTTTATTGAGTTGGGACTTGACAATCGGGGCTTCGTCAAATTTTTTGCGCATGACGGCCATGGCTTTATTGGCTTCGTCACTGTTGTCTTGCAAATTGGACAACTTGCCCACCGCCGCCATCTCTTTGGTCATCTCTTTGACCCAAGGCTCAGGCATGAGGTCGTTCCAATCGATCAAGTTGTACCCCGGGGTTTGGGCGCACACCCATGGCTACCGTGAGCGTGAATACGCCCATAAAGCAGCTGACGCAGTGAAACCAAGCTCGCCTGTGCATTCTGAATTCCTTTCAACTTAAACCGAAGGGGGATGCAAACCATCCGATAAAGACAAACGGTAGGCTCGCCAAGCAGGCACCCAACTGGCCACCAAAGCCACGCCGCACAAACCCGCCAACGCCCACCATGCCTGCGCCGCAGGCCAGCCAGCTTGCACCAACACGCCAAACTCTGTTCGCAAGACACCTTGACCGGCAATCAACAAGGCTTGGCACAGCACATAGCCAGCCACTATACCCACCACACAGACCAACAACGACTCCAACAACACAAAGCCCATCAACGCCAAGGGCGCTGCGCCCATGGCCCGCAAAATGGCCAACTCTTTGCGCCGACCGGCCATGGCCACCAACAGCACCGCCGCCACGCTGAACATGGCGCTGACTGCCACCAGCATGCCCACCAACAGCAAGGTGTTCTCCACCACTTTCACGATTTGCCACAACTC
>RFMX01000007.1 GCA_009927495.1 Betaproteobacteria bacterium | reverse complement strand
GAAGAGGGAGATTTACGCCAAAAGTTGTCGCGCTACCACGCCGATGTGGACTGCGCTTTTTGGCAATGGAACGATGTCTGGCTGTCGCAGGCGTTCCTAAACTTTGACATTCGCGAAGAATGCAAAGCCATCACAGCGCCGGTGTTGGCGCTGCAAGGCGCAGATGACGCGTATGGCAGTTTGCGTCACTTGGATGAACTGCACACAGCGGGCACAGTAGAGCGCCATGTGCTGCCCGCTTGCGGGCATTCACCCCATAAAGACCAAGCGCACAAGAGCTTGGAATTGGTGGTGGGGTTTTTAAAGGCTTTGACTTGAGCCTATGGTCTGCGACAAGCTTTCAATATCAGCCGCACTGACACCTGCTTGTGCAAAATGGTCTTGCCATTGGGACGTCACCGCCTTGACTTGATCCACCAAGGTCTTGGCTTCTTGCAGATGCAAGCCAAAGCTCAGGTGGTCTGATAAAGCGTTAGTCAGGGTGGACACTGATCCTTCTTTGCCCACCCGAATTGACTGGTAGCCCAAGCCCTGGTGGGTGGGCAGCACATCAAAAGCCGGTGTCAACACAAGCGCTTGTTGATGCCATAAAAATGCATGGTTCTTTTCATGGTCGTCGGTGTTGTCCATCAAGATATTAAAGACCATGCGCTTGAACAACTCTATGGCATTGGTTTTGATGTCCGAAGCCACGCCCAAGCGGCGCAACAACAAAGCCATCTCGGGGTAGCCATAGTCAAGGCCTGCGGCCCGCAAAGCCACATGCGCAGACAAGGCATGCAGTCGGTGCGCCTTGTTGCGGTCAAAACGTTTGATCGCCAGAGCATGACGTTTTTGTCCTGCTTGGTAAGCCAAGGGACGGGTTTCACACACATCCATGCCTGCAAGGCGAGCCAAACCCATGCAAGCGTGTTCGACCAAGCCCATGTCCAGATGGTCATTGGCATCGGCAAACTTCAACACCCACTGTGCCCCGTCCATGTCAAGCAAGGCCTTGGGCTTGGCTCCCTCCCAAAGTAGCCCCGGGCGAAACCAACCTGACCAAATGTTGAGGCACTTGACCACCCGCCTCGACTTGGCGTACCAAGTCGTGCATGGCCTGCACATCTTCCAAGACAGGCAAAGCACCATGCGCATAAGGCACATAAGCTTGCTGCGACAAGGACACACCCAGCGCACCGAAGCGCTGGTCGCCTGCAAAGAATAAAAAATCTAGGGTGGAGAGACGTTGCGGGTTGATCAGATAGCGTATGACACGCTCTCCCCATCGGTCTGGGCGGGCATCATCTACAGCACCTACCGCCTGCTCAGGCACCAGGGGTAAAAACTCTATGTCGCGCAATGG